>NZ_JBJZOI010000005.1:0-251492 GCF_047200635.1 Saccharopolyspora antibiotica
TCCCCCCTCCCCTCCCCCCCCCCCCCCCTCGCCCCCCCCCCCCCCCCCCCCCCCCCCGACGCGGGAAAGGTCCGGTTCGGGCCGGGGAGTAGGGTTGTCCAACTGCCACGACGCTCGGCGTGGTGGCGCGCTCCCAGCGGCCGGTACGCTGGTCCGAGGGGGTTGACGGCGGCGACGGTTCGCCGTTCACCGGTGCCGTTGACCGAAGTGAAGTCAGGGAGGGTCGAGGCCGACCGTCGGCCGCAAGTGAATGGACCTCAAGCGCCTGCTCCGTAATCCGCTGATCTGGATCCTGGCGGTCTTAGCGCTGATAATGAGCCTCAGCGTCCTCTTCGACGAGACGAAGGCCTATCAGCAGGTCTCGACCTCCGACGCCCTCCGGCAGATCTCCGAGGGCAAGGTTGCCGAGGCGACGATCCAGGACAAGGAACAGCGGGTCCTGCTGACCTTGAAGCAGGGTCAGACCTTCGCCGACAGCGGACAGCTGATGGCGCAGTACCCCGCCGGGGCCACCAACTCGGTGGTCGACGACATCCGGCGGTCGAACGTCGAGAAGTGGAACACCGAGGTAACCCAGGACTCGTTCTGGACGCAGATGTTGATCTATCTGCTGCCGATCGGCCTCCTGGTGCTCGTGCTCATGTGGATGATGAACAACGTCCAGGGCGGCGGGAACCGGGTGCTCAACTTCGGCAAGTCCAAGGCCAAGCAGCTCACCAAGGACATGCCCAAGACGTTGTTCAACGACGTCGCGGGGGCCGACGAGGCCGTCGAGGAGCTGCACGAGATCAAGGACTTCCTGCAGAACCCGGGCCGCTACCAGGCGCTCGGCGCGAAGATCCCGAAGGGCGTGCTGCTCTACGGGCCGCCCGGTACCGGCAAGACGCTGCTGGCGCGCGCCGTGGCCGGGGAGGCCGGGGTGCCGTTCTACTCGATCTCCGGTTCGGACTTCGTGGAGATGTTCGTCGGCGTCGGCGCCTCCCGCGTCCGCGACCTGTTCGAGCAGGCCAAGCAGAACGCGCCGTGCATCATCTTCGTCGACGAGATCGACGCGGTCGGCCGCCAGCGCGGCGCCGGCCTCGGCGGCGGTCACGACGAGCGCGAGCAGACGTTGAACCAGCTGCTGGTCGAGATGGACGGGTTCGACTCGCGCGGCGGGATCATCCTCATCGCCGCGACGAACCGGCCGGACATCCTGGACCCGGCGCTGCTGCGCCCGGGCCGGTTCGACCGGCAGATCCCCGTCTCGGCGCCGGACCTGCGCGGTCGCAAGGCGATCCTGGGCGTGCACTCCAAGGGCAAGCCGCTGGCTCAGGACGCCGACATGGAGGGCCTGGCCAAGCGCACCGTGGGCTTCTCGGGCGCGGACCTGGAGAACGTGGTCAACGAGGCCGCGCTGCTCACGGCCCGCGAAGGCGGTCAGCTCATCACCGCCGCCGCGCTGGAGGAGTCGGTGGACCGCGTGATCGGCGGCCCGCGCCGGAAGAGCAAGATCATTTCCGAGCGGGACAAGAAGATCACCGCTTATCACGAGGGCGGGCACGCGCTGGCCGCCTGGGCGATGCCGGACGTGGAACCGGTCTACAAGCTCACGATCCTGCCGCGCGGCCGCACCGGCGGGCACGCGCTCATCGTCCCCGAGGACGACAAGGACATGATGACCCGCTCGGAGATGATCGGGCGCCTGGTGTTCGCGCTGGGCGGCCGGTCGGCCGAGGAGCTCGTCTTCCACGAGCCCACCACCGGTGCCTCCAGCGACATCGAGCAGGCGACCAAGATCGCTCGCGCGATGGTGACCGAGTACGGCATGACCGCCCGGCTCGGGGCGGTCAAGTACGGCAAGGAGGAGGGCGACCCGTTCCTGGGTCGCTCCGCCGGCCAGCAGCCGAACTACTCGCTGGAGGTCGCGCACGAGATCGACGAGGAGGTGCGCAAGCTCATCGAGGCCGCGCACACCGAGGCGTGGGAGGTGCTCAACACCTACCGCGACATCCTCGACGAGCTCGTGATGGAGGTCCTGGAGAAGGAGACCCTGGTCCGCAAGGACCTGGAGCGGATCTTCGCCAGGGTGGAGAAGCGGCCCCGGATCACGGCGTTCAACGACTTCGGCGGGCGCACCCCGTCGGAGAAGCCGCCGATCAAGACCCCGGGCGAGCTGGCCATCGAGCGCGGCGAGCCGTGGCCCCCGCCGGTGGCGGAGCCCCCGAAGCTCTCCGCGCCGAACGGCTCGGCGCCCGCGGGTGCCGTCCCGGCCGGGCAGCAGAACCAGGACCAGCCCCAGCCGGGCCAGGGTACGGTGCAGTTCCCGCACCCGAACGCTCAGCAGCCGCCCGCCCCGTACGGGCAGCAGCAGCCGCAGGCCGGCCCGTACGGGCAGCCCCCGCAGGGCCAGCCGCAGTACGGCCAGCCCCCGCAGGGGCAGCCGCAGCACGGCCAGCCGGGTCAGCCGCCGCAGGGCGTGCCGCCGAACTACGGCGCGCCTCCCGGGTGGACCCCGGCGACCGCGCCGGGTGGTGCTCAGCAGCAGCCCTACCAGCAGTGGGTCCCGTCCTGGGAGCGCGGGCAGCAGCCCGCCCCGCAGCAGCCCGCAGGGGAGCAGCACCCGGCGGCCGGGGCGCAGCAGGTGCCCCACCCCGGTTCGGCCCAGCCCGGTTCGGTCCAGCAGAGCCCGGACCAGCAGGGTTCTCCCGGGGCCGGCGAGCAGGCCGCCGAGTCCGGCGACCGGCAGTCACCGGACGCGGAACGGCCGGGCGAGGACAAGGGCGAGAGCGGGCGCTGAGGACCAGCGCCGCGAGCGACAAGACCGAGGCAGGGGCACCGTCGCACGACGACGGTGCCCCTGCGTCGGTTCGGTGAGCCGGTGGAGGATCGACACGTGATGAGCAGTCTCGGCGAGCAGTCGGGGCCGGACGAGCCCCGGACCTCCGATCGGCCCGCCTTCGACGAGCCGCGGGCGGCGGCCGCCGTCCGGGAGCTGCTGCTCGCGGCGGGCGAGGACCCGGACCGCGAGGGCCTGCGGGACACCCCCGCGCGGGTCGCCCGCGCCTACCAGGAGCTGTTCGCCGGGCTCTACACCGACCCGGACGAGGTGCTGGACCGCACCTTCGACGAGGCGCACGAGGAACTCGTCCTGGTGCGCGACATCCCGATGTACTCCCAGTGCGAGCACCACCTGCTGCCGTTCCACGGCGTCGCGCACATCGGCTACATCCCGAACGAGAAGGGCCGGGTCACCGGCCTGTCCAAGCTCGCCAGGCTGGTGGACCTCTACGCGAAGCGCCCGCAGGTGCAGGAGCGGCTGACCTCCCAGGTCGCCGACGCGCTGGCGCGCAAGCTGGAGCCGCGCGGCGTGATCGTGGTGGTGGACGCCGAACACCTGTGCATGGGGATGCGCGGGGTGCGCAAGGCGGGCTCCACGACGACGACGTCCGCGGTGCGCGGCATCTTCCGCAGTTCCGCGTCCTCCCGCGCCGAGGCGCTGTCGCTGATCAGGGGCTCCTGATGGCGCGGCGCTGCGCGGTGATGGGCGTGCTCAACGTGACGCCCGATTCCTTCTCGGACGGCGGCCGCTACCTGGACGTCGAGGCGGCGGTGGCGCACGGCGTCGAGATGGTCGGGGAGGGCGCCGACCTCGTCGACGTGGGCGGCGAGTCGACCCGCCCGGGAGCCGACCGGGTCGCTGCGGCCGTCGAGGCCGAGCGGGTGCTGCCGGTGGTGGCGGAGCTCGCCGGCGCCGGGGTGCGGGTCAGCGTGGACACCACGCGGGCCGAGGTCGCGGCGGCCGCCGTCGCCGCGGGCGCATCGGTGATCAACGACGTCTCCGGTGGGCTGGCGGACCCGGACATGGCGCGGGTGGCCGCCGAGACCGGCGTGCCCTGGGTGCTGATGCACTGGCGCGGGCACAGCCGGAACATGACCGCGCTGGCCCGCTACGAGGACGTGGTCGCCGAGGTGCGCGCGGAGCTGCTGGCGCAGGTCGACGCGGCGCTGCGGGCCGGGGTCCGGGAGGACGCGATCGTGCTCGACCCGGGCTTGGGCTTCGCGAAGACCAGCCACCACGACTGGGCGCTGCTGCACCGGCTGGGCGAGTTCGTCGAGCTGGGCTTCCCGGTGCTGGTGGGCGCCTCCCGCAAGCGCTTCCTCGGGGCGCTGCTGGCCGACGACGACGGGGCCCCGCGCCCGCCGGCCGGCCGGGAGACGGCGACGGCCGCGGTCTCGGCGCTGGCCGCGGACCGGGGCGCCTGGGCGGTGCGGGTGCACGACGTGCGCAGCTCGCTGGACGCGGTCGCGGTGACCGCCGCGTGGAACACCGGAGGGACGGATGGCTGACCGGATCGCGCTGACCGGGCTGCGGGTGCGCGGCCACCACGGCGTCTTCGACCACGAGAAGCGCGACGGCCAGGAGTTCCTGGTCGATCTGACCGTGTGGGTGGACCTGGGCGGTGCGGCCGCAGGGGACGACCTCGCGCAGACGCTGGACTACGGCGAGCTGGCGCGGCGCGCGGCGGACGTCGTGGCCGGGCCCTCGCGGGACCTCATCGAGACGGTGGCCGCGGAGATCGCGGACGGGATCATGGCCGACCAGCGGGCGCACGCCGCCGAGGTCACCATCCACAAGCCCTCCGCCCCGATCCCGCTGACCTTCGCCGACGTGGCCGTGACGATCCGCCGCTCCCGCCGCGCCGCGCGGGGCGCATGAGCCGGGCGGTGCTCTCGCTCGGGTCGAACCTGGGCGATCGGCTGGCGCACCTGCGCTCGGCGGTGGCGGGGTTCGGCCCCGCGGTGGTGGCCGTCTCGCCGGTGTACGAGACCGCGCCGTGGGGGGTCGAGGACCAGCCCGACTTCCTCAACGCGGTGCTCGTCGTGGCCGCCGACGACGTGGACGAGTGGGGCTGGCTGCGGCGCGGGCAGGAGCTGGAGCGCGCGGCCGAGCGGATCCGCGAGCGCCGTTGGGGGCCGCGCACGCTGGACGTGGACGTGGTGACCGTGGACGGCGTGCGCAGCGACGATCCGGAGCTGCTGCTGCCGCACCCGGGCACGGCCGCGCGGGCGACGGTGCTGGTGCCGTGGCTGGACGTGGAGCCCGACGCGGTGCTGCCCGGGCGGGGCCCGGTGGCGGCGCTCCGCGACGCGCTCCCCGTCGAGGAGCTGGCCGGGGTCCGCCTCCGCGCGGACCTCGACCTGGGGAGCGGCCCCGGAACCGGCCCGCTCGGGAGCTGAGCGGCGGAAGTCGCGGCGGCCCGCTCCCCGCGGGACCGAGCCCTCGGGCAGCTCCCGGCGCCACGGCGTCGTTGCCCGCCCGGTACCGCCGCGATCCCGCGCCGGTACCGGGCGCGCCGGCCGGGTCCTGCCCAACGGATCTTCCCGCTGAGCGGGCGGCGACGAGGACCAACCCCGCCGTCGGCCCGGCCGGGATCACAGGGTGGCGCGGACCGCTGCTGCCAGCCAGTGCGTCTGGCGCTCGGTGGTGGGGTGCGGCGGCCAGTCGTTGATGATCGCCAGCAGTTCCCAGTACCGGGACATCCGCTCGTCGTAGGGCCCGCCGAAGTGGTCCGCGAGCTCGGTGCGCGCGGTCGGGTCGTCCGCCGCGCCCCGCTGGCGGGACCAGAGTTCAGCGGCCCGCTCGGCCAGCTCGCGACCTCGCCCGGACTCCGGGACGTGCCCGGCCTCGTCGGCGTGCCGGACCTCGTCGAGCAGCGCCCACCAGGGCGCCGCGTCCTCCTGCGTCCGCACCGGCACGGTCTCCGCATCGCCCTGCTGCGCGGCCTGCTGCTCCCACAGCCGGCGCACTGCGGCTCGGAACCCGGTGTCCCCGGCGAGCTCGGCGAGCTCGATCCACGCCTCCACCTGCTCGGTGCTCGGGTCGTCCGGCAGCTCCGGTTTCGCCGAGCGCATCCAGGCCGCGAAGCGCTGGTCCACGTCGAGGCCGCCGATGGTCTCGTCCCAGAACTCGTCGATGAGCCGGTTGCGCTCCTCGTCGGACAGGTTGGCCAGCTTGTGCATGAGTTTCACCTCTTCGGTCGGTCTGTTCAGCCGGACGACCGCCCGCAGCACCGCGCGCCGCGTCCGCAGCAGCCGCAGCTGGTCCTCCACCAGCGCCAGCTGCGCCTCCGCGAGCCGTCCCACGCTGGTCTCGTCGGCCAGCACCCGCCGCACCTCGTCGAGTCCGGCGCCGAGCTCGCGCAGGGTGCGCACCAGCTCCAGCCGCGCGATGGCGGCGACGTCGTAGAGCCGGTAGCCGGCGTGCGTTCGATCGAGGGGCGGCACGATCCCGCGGTCGGAGTAGAAGCGGATGGTCTTCACGCTCAGCCCGGTGCGCCGGGAGAGCTCTCCGATGGTGTAGCGCTGCGCGTCGTCCACATCGATCACGATCGACCCTCCAGTCGGGGGAGGCTCAAGCCCTTTCCGCCACGCGGGTCAGGTCCGGGACCGGAGCGGGGAGTGCGATGCTGGGGATCGTGGCACCTCGGCAGCAGAATCGGATGACGTTCACCCCGGCGTGGCAGCTGATCGCCGCCGTCCTGATCGCGGCGGCCCTGGCCTACCTCGGTGCCCGGCTCGCCTACGGCGACCTCCCCCGGTTGCCCGCGCTCGCCGGGGTCACGCTGCTGCTGATCGCTCTGGTGGACGTCGTCCTCGCGGCGCTGCTGCGCCCGCGCGTCCAGCGCAAGCCCGGCGCCGAGCCGGTGGACGCGCTGGCCGCGGCGCGGGCGGTGGCGCTGGCGAAGGCGTCCTCGATGGCCGGCTCGATCATGGCGGGGGTGTGGGGCGGGCTCCTCGGACACGTGCTGCCGATGCGGGACGCGGCGCAGGCGGCCAGGGACGACACCACCTCGGCGGTGATCGGCCTGGTCAGCGCGGCCGCGCTGGTGGCGGCGGGGTTGTGGCTGGAGCACTGCCTGCGCAACCCGGACGAGCCCGAGGAGCCCGACGAGGACGCCGGCTAGCCCCGGAACCCGGCGTGCGCGGCGGGGGAGCGCTGGTCCGTTCGGCGGCAGCGGGTGGAGCGCGGCGCCGAACCCGGGCGGCGCCCGTTCCCTGCGGATCTCGAACGGGTAACCGCCGGGTACCGTGTGCCCATGCCCGACCCCGCTCGATCCGCAGCCGCTGACCAGCGACCGTCGGTGCTGTGGGCCGGTGCCCTCGTCCTCGCGGCCGCCGCGACGGCGGTGCTGGTGCTCAGCGACGATTCCCGGGTGCTGAAGCTCGGTCTGGTGGCCGCGCTGTGGGCCGCGCTGCTGGGCGCGTTCGGCGTGGCGAAGCTGCGCGGGAAGGCCGCCGAGGCCGCCGAGCGGGAGGCCGAGCGGCAGCGGATCTACGAGATCGAGCTGGAGCGCGAGATCGCCGCTCGGCGCGAGTTCGAGGCCACCGCCGAGGCGGAGGCCCGGCGCGCCGCGGCAGCCGAATCCGACGCGGAGATCCAGGCGCTGAAGGCGGAATTGCGGGCGCTGCGCAAGAACCTGGAGCAGATGCTCGGCGGGGACGTGCTGTTCGAGCGGGTCGCGCTGCGCGCGGAGTCCACCCGGGTCCGCTCCCTGCCGGAGCGCCCCGCCACGGGTGAGCAGCCGCGGATCATGGACGGTGAGACCGGCGCGCAGCCCCGGATCATCCAGCCGGACGCGCGCGGTCGGCAGTTGCCCGTCGCGCACCGGGGCCAGGTCGCGCCCGCGGCCCCGGAGGCCCCGCGGCCCGCGGAGCAGCAGCCCCCGAACCACGACGCCGAGCCCCGGAACCCCGCCCCCCGGAGCGCGGAACCCAGGAATCCCGAGCCCAGGAATCCCGAGTCCGGCAACGAATCCGGTGTCGGCGAGACCCGGAATCCCGAACCCGGGAACGCCGCGCCCCGGAATCCCGAGCCGCCGCCCGCGAAGCGGCGCAAGCCCGGCCGCCCGCGCCAGAGCGGACCCGCTCCCCGGCAGGCCGCCGAGACGCGCAGGCCGCGCCCCGCAGGCACCCAGGGCGCCTGGCCGGAGTCCACTTCGGACCGGCTCCGTCCGGTGCGCCCCGAGCAGGCCGCCGCCCAGCCGGAGCAGCCCGCCGAGCAGCCCGCCCCGGAGGAGCCCGCCGAGCGGCGCTCCCCGACCAGCGAGGTTCCGGCCGGCGCGCACACCGAGGGCACCTCGGTGACGGACCTGCTCGCCGCCTACGGCGACTCCGCCGAACAGCCCCCGACCAAGCGCCGCCGTCGCCGCGAGTCCTGACCACCGGCTCGCCCGGCGGGCCGGGTGGCGCGGCGGCAGCGGGCGGAGCTGCCCCGGTGGGACGAATGCGCCCCAGGTGGTGTGGGGTCGGCGTGGTGGGTTCTAGGGTTTCGGGCGTGTCCACACGTGATCTTCCCGGGCCCGTCGCCGACATCTCCGAAGCGCGCCGGCTGCAAGCCCGAAAGCACTCCGCGGTCGGCTGGCCCGTCGCGGGCCTGCTGCTGCTCGGCGTCATCGGCCTGGTCATGGTCGGGGTCGCGACCTCCCGGGTCGGGGTGCTGCCCGCACTGGTGGGCGCGCTCGCGGCGCTGATCCCGGTCGGCGTGGTGTTCGCGGCGATCGTGTGGATCGACCGCTGGGAACCCGAGCCGCCCGTGCTCATGGTCGGCGCCTTCCTGTGGGGAGCGGGCGGGGCGACGGCCTGCTCGCTGCTGCTCAACGGCTCCGTGATCGGCCTGGGCGAGTTGCTGTTCGGCCCGAGCGAGCACGTCTTCTTCGAACGCGCGCTGATGGCGCCGCTGGTCGAGGAGGGCGCGAAGGCGCTGTTCGTGGTGGTGCTGTGGTTCTGGCGCCGCTCGGAGTTCAACGGGCTGGTCGACGGCATCGTCTACGCGGGCTTGACGGCCGCCGGGTTCGCGTTCACCGAGAACATCCTGTACTTCGGCAAGGCCTTCTCCGAGAGCGGCTGGGGCAGCGCGACCGGTGGCGTCATCGCCGTGTTCATCCTGCGCGGGGTGCTGGCGCCGTTCTCGCACCCGCTGTTCACCTCGATGGTCGGCATCGGCATCGGGCTGGCCTCGCGGACCACCGACACGACCAAGCGCGTGCTGTGGCCCGCGGCCGGGTTCGCGCTGGCGGTGCTGCTGCACGCGGCCTGGAACGCCTCGACGCTGCTGGGCGGCACCGGCTTCCTCAACGTCTACTTCCTGATCATGGTGCCGATCTTCGCCGGCACCGGCTGGTTGGTGGTCTGGCAGCGCAAGCGCGAGCAGCGAATCGTCGCCGACCAGCTCCCGGTGCTCCAGCGGGCCGGGCTGATCCCGCGCAGCGAGGTGGAGATGCTGGCCTCGCTGGCGGGCCGCCGGGGCTGGCTGCGCAAGGTGCGCCGCAGCGCGGGCGTCGAACCGGCGAAGGCCGTCCGGGACTACCAGATCGCGGTCACGGAGCTGGCGTTCCTCCAGCACCGGGCCGCCGAGGGCCGCACCACCAGTGCGGTGCGACGGGCCCGCCGGGAGCGGCTGATCGGGGAGCTCAAGGCGGCGCGGCGCTCGGCGGTGGGTTCGCAGGAGGCGTTCCAGACGGCCCGGGTGAAGATCCACGAGCTGACCCAGAGCGTGCGCCGCCCCGGCCCCCGGGTGAACGCCGACGGCACCTCCCGGCGGAGCTCCCCTCCGCCGACTCCGGGACCGCCCGCCACCGGTGAGCAACCAGGGCGCCGCCCCGAGTCGCGCCCGCAGCAGGGCCCCGGCAGGCCCGCGCCGCAGGGCCGCCCGCCGCGCCAGCAGCCCGGCCCGCCCGCGCCGCAGCACCGGCCGGGGCCCCCGCCCCGCCAGTAGGCCGTCGAACCCGTCCCGGCGGGTGGTTCTCGCCACCCGCCCGGCCGATCGGGCGTCCGCGCGGGCTACTCTCGCGCTGCTGTCCGGTACCCGGGATCGGGACTGGAACGGTTGGGAGGACGACGTGGCGATGTCTGCCAGCCGGGGCTCAGGTCCCCGGCTGCGGGTCGGCGTGGTGTCCGCGGGCCGCGTGGGTGCGGTGCTCGGAGCGGCGCTCGCGCGAGCCGGGCACGTGGTGGTGGCGGTGTCCGCGGTGTCGGACGCCTCGCTGCGGCGCGCGGAGGAACTGCTGCCCGGGGTGCCGGTGCGCCCGCCGGACGAGGTGGTCGAGGCCGCCGACCTGGTGGTGCTGGCCGTCCCCGACGACGCGCTTCCCGGACTGGTGCGCGGCCTGGTCGCCACCGGTTCGCTGCGCTCGGGGCAGATCCTGCTGCACACCTGCGGCGCGCACGGCGCCGCCGTGCTGGAACCCGCCGCCGACCTCGGCGTGCTCACCCTCGCGCTGCACCCGGCGATGACCTTCACCGGCCGCGCCGAGGACGTCGAGCGGCTGGCCACGGCGTGCGTCGCGGTGACCGCGCCCGAGGACGAGGCGGCGTGGAACGTCGGTGAGGTGCTGGCGCTGGAGCTCGGCGCCGAGCCGGTCCGGGTCGCCGAGCACTCCCGGCGGCTGTACCACACGGCGCTCTCGCACGGTTCGAATCACCTGATCACCCTGGTCAACGAGTGCGCGGACCTGCTGCGCGAGGCGGGGGTCGAGGTCCCGGACCGGATGATGGCGCCCATCCTGTCGGCCGCGCTGGACAACGCGCTGCGCTTCGCCGACCGCGGCCTGACCGGCCCGGTGTCGCGGGGCGACCTCGGCACCGTCCGCGCGCACCTGGCCGCGCTGCGCGAGACCGCGCCGGAGATGGTGTCCGGCTACGTGGCGATGGCGAAGCGGACCGCCGACCGGGCCGAGCGCACCGGCCTGCTGGACTCCCGCGCGGCTTCCGAATTGCACGAGGCGCTCGACGAGGAGCAGCGATGAGCACTGCCGACACCGCGGGCGCCGGCCCCGGCTTCACCGCCCGCGAGCTCACCGTGCACCGCCGCCCGGCGGAGCTGGCCAAGGTCACCCGGGCGCTGCGCGCCACCGGCCGCCCGATCACCCTGGTGCCGACCATGGGCGCCTTGCACGAGGGCCACCTGGAGCTGATCCGCGCGGCCCGCAAGGTGCCCGCGACCGTCACGGTCGTCTCGATCTTCGTGAACCCGCTCCAGTTCGGCCCCGGCGAGGACCTGGACCGCTACCCGCGCACCTTCGACTCCGACCTGGAGCAGTGCCGCGCGGAGGGCGTCGAGCTGGTGCTCGCCCCCGAACCCGCCGACATGTACGCCCCCGACCGGCAGATCGGCGTCACCGCCGGATCGCTCGGCGAGCAGCTGGAGGGCGCGAGCAGACCGGGGCACTTCGACGGGATGCTCACCGTGGTGGCGAAGCTGATCGGCATCGTGCGCCCGGACCTGGCGCTGTTCGGGGAGAAGGACTACCAGCAGCTCGTGCTGGTGCGCCGGATGGCGCGGGACCTGGACCTCGACGCGAAGATCCAGGGCGTGCCGATCGTGCGGCAGGCCGACGGGCTCGCGCTGTCCTCCCGCAACGCCTACCTGGACCAAGAGCAGCGCGCGGCGGCGCTCGCCCTGTCCGCCGCGATGGCCGCGGGCGTGCACGCGGGCCCGGCCGGGGCGGCGGCCGTGCTGGCGGCGGCCCGCGCGGTGCTCGATTCCGAGCCGCTGGTGCGCCTCCACTACCTGGAGCTGCGGGACACCGAGCTCGGGCCGGCCCCGGACTCGGGGGAGGCGCGGCTGCTGGTGGCGGCGACGGTCGGCGGCACCCGGCTCCTCGACAACGCGCTGGTGCAGCTGGGCCCCTCCGGGGGTTGAGCGAGCACCGGTGAACCACCCGCTTCGAAGTCCGGCCGCCGAGGGCGGCGGGGGAGGTAGTCCGCGATGTTCCGCACGATGCTCAAGTCCAAGATCCACCGGGCCACGGTCACCCAGGCCGACCTGCACTACGTCGGTTCGGTCACCGTGGACGCCGATCTGATGGACGCCGCCGACCTGCTGGAGGGCGAGCAGGTCGCGATCGTCGACGTCACCAACGGCGCCCGGCTGGAGACCTACGTGATCACCGGGGAACGCGGCTCCGGCGTGATCGGCATCAACGGGGCCGCCGCGCACCTGGTGCAGCCCGGCGACCTGGTCATCCTGATCGCCTACGGCGTGATGGACGAGCTGGAGGCGCGCTCCTTCCAGCCGCGGGTGATCTTCGTGGACGCGGACAACTCGGTGCTGGAGCGCGGCACCGACCCGGCCGCGGTCCCCGCCGGGGCCGGGCTCGTCAGCGGGGCCGTTCCCGCCGAGACCGACGACGCGGCGAAGCTGGACGCCCTGCTCGCCGCGCCCGAGGCCTGATCCGGACCTGGTCCCGAACCCGACTTGGGAGGTAGCCGGTGCTGCTCGCGCTGGACGTCGGCAACACCAACGTCACCCTCGGCCTCTACGACCTCGACGCCGAGGGCGCGTCCGGCGGGCTGGTCCGGGACTGGCGGATGCGCACCGAACCGCGCATGACGGCCGACGAGATGGCGCTGACCGTGCGCGGGCTGCTCGGGGAGCACGCCGAGGCGATCACCGGCATCTCAGCGCTGTCCACGGTGCCCGCGCTGCTGCGCGAGCTGCGCGTGATGCTCGACCGCTACTGGGAGGGGGTGCCGCGGGTCGTCGTGGAACCCGGCGTGCGCACCGGCGTCCCGCTGCTGGTCGACAACCCCAAGGAGGTCGGCGCCGACCGCGTGATCAACACCCTGGCGGCGCACCACCTGCACGCGACGAACTGCGTGGTGGTCGACTTCGGGACCTCCACGAACGTCGACGTGATCTCGGCGAAGGGCGAGTTCCTCGGCGGGGCGTTCGCGCCCGGCGTGGAGATCTCGCTGGACGCGCTGGCCTCGCGCGCCGCTCAGCTGCGCAAGGTGGAGCTGACCCGGCCGCGCTCGGTCATCGGCAAGAACACGGTGGAATGCCTGCAATCGGGCATCCTGTTCGGCTTCGCGGGCCAGGTCGACGGCCTGGTGCGGCGGATCGTGGCCGAACTGGAATCGACCCACGGCGGGAGCTCCGTCGTGCTGGCCACGGGCGGCCTCGCGCCGCTGGTGTTCGGGGAATCCGAGACCATCCACCACCACGTCCCGGATCTGACCCTGCTGGGCCTGCGGCTGGTCTACGACCGCAACTTCCGCTGACCGGCGTTCT
This sequence comes from Saccharopolyspora antibiotica, assembly GCF_047200635.1. Taxonomy (NCBI): domain Bacteria; kingdom Bacillati; phylum Actinomycetota; class Actinomycetes; order Pseudonocardiales; family Pseudonocardiaceae; genus Saccharopolyspora; species Saccharopolyspora antibiotica. The sequence continues at coordinate 13,055 of NZ_JBJZOI010000005.1, forward strand.
TTTCCGCGCTGCTGGTTCCGCCGTCCCGGCCGGTCGGAGGCGCGAAAAGCCGAATCCGGATGCGCGGGGTCGTCAAACGCTCACGAGTCGTGTCGGTTCCTCGATACTTCTTGTCGGCTTGCCGGAACGCGGGATGTGCTCGGTGAACACTCCGCGGCGGCCGAGGTCCTCGCCGTGAGTGCTCGCTTTCTGCTTGCCGTTGGTGTGCGGAATGCGGTGCGGGTGCGGTGCGGGAATGTCCTGGCGGCACCGATGATGTGGTGCGGTGGAGTCGGTATCGCGGCCGCGATCCGCTTGAGTGCGTGGTCCGGAATGACCCGATCCGGGGAGACTTCCGGGTTTTTCCTCGGCGGGGTGAGTGCGTTTGTGGAGTGGCTGCGCTAACCTGACCGTGACAATGTTCGGTGACGGCTTCGATGACAGCTATTGTTCGGTGCTGCTCAACTCTGTCGAACTCCACCGGCCGGTCTCGGGATGGCGCGAACACCGCCCTGCCGAGCGAGGCCGTTGAGCCAGGCGGAAGGCCGAAGGGCTCGTTGCGAGGGAGGCCCGGGAGTCGGGTGGTGCGCTCGGATTGAGCGGGCTCCGATCAGTTCAGCGGAGCAAGTCGGCACGGCCCTGTTCGCCGGGTCCTGAGCCGGGAGGCTCTCAGCAGAGCGGTCTCGCCAGAACGCCCGCCATCGGCGGTAAATCGACACATATCCGGGGAGGACAGCCAACATGGCGCAGAAGGTGACGGTCACGCTCGTCGATGATCTCGACGGTGGACAGGCCGACGAAACGGTCGAGTTCGCCCTGGACGGCGTCTCGTACCAGATCGACCTTTCCAACGACAACGCGACCGAGCTGCGCGACGCGCTCGCCGGGTACGTTTCCAGCGCTCGCCGGGCAGGTGGCCGGAAGAAGCCCGGTCCGCGCCCCGCGGCGGCGGCTGGTCGCGCCGGCGGCGGTTCGACCAGCGCGGACCGCGAGCAGAACCAGGCGATCCGGGAATGGGCCCGCCGGAACGGCCTCAAGGTCTCCGATCGCGGCCGCATCCCCGCCGACATCGTGGACCAGTACCACAAGGCGAAATGACGACGCGCTGACGCGATCAGGGGGTGCCGGTTTCCGGCGCCCCCTGCGTGTTCTCCGCTCCGAGTTGTCCGGTTCCGGTCTTCGCGGACCACCGGTCTTCCGGGTGCTGGTTCTTGTTCGGTCTTGAGCTTTCTCGTCCTGAACCGGGTCGGGTCCCGGTCTGCGGCCTGGCGTCGGCGGGTCCACCTCCTCCGGGGCGTTCGGTTCGCGGAACCACCGCCGCGCTTCGGCGGTCCGCCGCGATCTGTCCGAGTTTCGCCGTCACCCGCGCGCTGAGCTGGATGCCGCATCCCGAATCTTCCCTCCGGTCCTGCCGGATCCGATGTTCGTTCGGGCCGGGAATGCTGATGTCCGCGCGGGGGCGCGGATCGGATTGCGGCGTCCGGTCGCCGCTCCTCGTTTGCCGGCCTCCGGTTTCGCCGCCCACCGTTAGCCGGAGCGGCGGCCGGTGGGAGGTCGATTTTCGCGGGCCCTCGCCGGTCGTCGACGTTCCGTGTTCTTTCCGCGAACGTCCGCCCGCCGTCCGGGGCATCTGGGCGGCGCGTCGGTGAAATCAGCACGGCGGGTGTTCATGAGCTTGGTTTCCGGAGTGACCCCGCCGCTAACGTTCGGGATTTCGTCCTTCCGCGGGCCGCGATCACCGCAAGATTGCCGTTCCCCGGTCTCGGATCAACGGCGGTGGTTGGGGAAATCCCTCAGCGGTCGGGTTTCGGAATCGATGCCGATGAGCGAGAAACCGTGTACCGGCCCCCGCGTGGTCCCGGCGAGGAGTGACGAGAGGTACGGATCCGGTCGCCCTCGACCCGGTCCGCCGGAGGGAGGCCGTCGGTTAGCCTTAGGGCGGCCTAACCTAACTTGACGCCGCGTGGCGGACCGGACGACCTGGGAGTGGGACGTGAGCAGCGGAACCGTCGGGAGTCCTCCCGGCGCCGAGCGCGGGGCAGCGCCGCGGGACCCGGCCGCCCGCCTCGGGGCCCGCCGCAGGCGCAGGCTGGCCGGCCTGGGCGTGCTGGCGGGTGCGCTGCTGCTCAGCTGCGTGCTCAGCATCGCGGTCGGGGCCAAGCCGATTCCGGTCGCCGAGGTGTGGGGCGAGCTGATCGCTCCGGCGGGCTCGGAGAACGCGCTGATCATCTGGCAGCTGCGGCTGCCGCGCACGATCGTCGGCGTGCTCGTCGGTGCGGCGCTCGGCCTGGCGGGTGCGCTCATGCAGGGCCACACCCGCAACCCGATCGCCGATCCCGGCCTCCTCGGCATCACCCAGGGTGCGGCCCTCGCGGTGGTGCTGGCCGTCTACTCCTTCGGCCTCACCAGCCTCTACGGCTACATCTGGTTCGGCTTCGCCGGCGCGCTGCTGGGGGCGCTCGCGGTCTTCGCGATCGGTTCCGCGGGCCGCGCGGGCGCGACGCCGGTGACGCTGGCGCTCGCGGGCATGGCGATCAGCGCCCTCCTCCAGGCGCTGACCTCGGCGCTGGTGCTCACCGACCAGCAGAGCCTGGACACCTACCGGTTCTGGAAGGTCGGCTCGATCGCCGTCACCGATCCCGGGGTGATCTGGCAGGTGCTGCCGTTCCTGCTGGCCGGGCTGGTGCTCGGGCTGGCCAACGCCCCCGGGCTCAACGCCCTCTCGCTCGGCGAGGACGTCGCCCGCGGGCTAGGGCACCGGGTGCGCGTGACCCGGCGGCTCGGGGTGCTGGCGATCGCGGTGCTGGTGGGTGCCTCGGCGGCGGTGTGCGGGCCGATCAGCTTCGTCGGGCTGGTGGTCCCGCACGTCGCCCGGTTCTTCACCGGCGCCGACCACCGCTGGCTGCTGCCGTTCTCGGCGCTGCTGGGGTCCTCGCTGGTGCTGCTGGCCGACATCGCGGGGCGCCTGGTGGCGCGGCCCGCGGAGGTGCAGGTCGGCGTGATGCTGGCGATGGTCGGCGCCCCGTTCTTCATCGCGCTGGTGCGGCGCAGGAAGCTGGTGCGGTTGTGACCCGGGCTCTCGACGTCCCGCAGCGGGTGCCCGGCCGGTCGCCGCTGCGGCTCGGACCGGTCTCCGGCGTGCTGCGGTGGCGCCCGCTGGCGGTGCTGCTCGGCGGCCTCGCGGTGCTGGTGGTGGGCCTGCTGCTGGACATCGCCCTCGGCGAGTACCAGCTGAGCCCGCTGCGGGTGCTGGCCACCCTCTTCGGCGGCGGGGACTACGCCGACCAGTACGTCGTGTTCGGGCTGCGGATGCCGCGGGCGCTGACGGCGGTGCTGGTCGGCGCGGCCCTGGGCCTGGCCGGGGCGATCACGCAGGCCGTGGCGCGCAACCCGCTGGCCAGCCCGGACATGCTCGGCATCACCTCGGGCGCGGGCGCGGCGGCGGTGCTGGTGATCGTCCTCGGCGGCACCGGGGGCACCCTGGGCGGGCTGGCGGAATCCGCGGGACTGCCTGCGGTGGCGCTGCTCGGCGGCCTGCTCGCCGGGCTCGCGATCTACGGCCTGGCGTATCGCGGCGGGGTCGATTCCTACCGGATCGTGCTGGTGGGCGTGGGCATCACCGCGCTGGCCGGGAACGCGATCTACTGGCTGCTCACGGTCGGCGACGTCAACGACGCGGGCCGGGCGATGGTGTGGCTGACCGGCAGCCTCAACGCCCGCGGCTGGGACCACGTGGTGCCCACCGCGATCGCGCTGGCGGTGCTGCTGCCGCTGAGCCTGCTGGGCGGGCACGCGCTGGGGGCGCTGCAGTTCGACGACGACACGGTGCGCGGTCTCGGCGTCCGGGTGAACCTGGCCCGCGGCCTGCTGCTGCTCGGCGCGGTGGTGCTGGCCTCGATCGCGACCGCGGCGGCGGGCCCGGTGCAGTTCGTGGCGCTGGCGGCCCCGCAGATCGCGTTGCGGCTGTCGAGGTCCGCGCGACCGCCCCTGGTGGCCTCGGCCGTCTTCGGCGGCGCGCTGGTGGTGGTGGCCGACCTGCTGTCCCGCACCGCGTTCGGCGCGGCCGAGGTGCCGGTGGGCATCGTCACCGCGGTGCTGGGCGCGCCCTACCTGATCTACCTGCTCATCCGTCGGTACCGGGAGGACCGCGCATGACCTCATCCGTGTCCACGCCGAGCGAGGCGGTGGCCGACCGGCCCGCCGAGCGGAAGCAGCGGCTCCGAGGCCGGGAGCTGCGGTTGGCCTACGGCGACCGGGTCGTCGTCGACGGGCTCGACATCGACGTCCTCGACGGCACCATCACCGCTGTCATCGGGCCCAACGGCTGCGGCAAGTCCACCGTGCTGCGCGCCCTGGCGCGGCTGCTGCCGCCGACGGGCGGGCAGGTGCTGCTGGACGGCAAGCGGATCCACGAGATGCCGACCAAGGAGGTCGCCCGGGTCCTCGGCCTGCTGCCGCAGACACCGCAGGCTCCGGAGGGGCTGACCGTGGCCGACCTGGTCGCGCGCGGCAGGCACCCGCACCAGTCCTGGTACCGGCAGTGGTCCTCGGACGACGAGCGGGCGGTGGCGGAGGCGCTGGAGCTGACCGGCATCACCGAGCTCGCGGAGCGCGCCGTGGACGAGCTCTCCGGCGGCCAGCGGCAGCGGGCCTGGCTGTCGATGGCGCTGGCGCAGGGCACCGACCTGCTGCTGCTCGACGAGCCCACGACCTACCTGGACCTCGCGCACCAGGTGGAGGTCCTGGACCTGGTCGGCAGGCTGCACGACGACAGCGGCCGGACCGTGGTGATGGTGCTGCACGACCTCAACCTGGCCGCCCGCTACGCGGACCGGCTGGTGGCGATGCGCGAGGGCGCGATCGTCGCGGAGGGCGCGCCCGGCGAGGTGCTCACCGAGGAATTGCTGGCCGACGTCTTCGGGCTGAACGCCCGGGTCATCCCCGATCCGGTCGCGGGTACTCCGATGGTGGTGCCGATCGGTGGCAGAGCGCCCGTGAACGTGCGAGATTAGACCCTCCGAGGACACCTGAACGGGTGCACTGGCGCCGCGGATCCGGGCCGTGTTCGCGCTGAGCGGACATCGGCCCGCTTTCGCGTTCTGGCGGAATGTCGCAGGCCAGCCGCTCGTTGGACGGTGGGCAAGACGGCGAGCGGGTGCAGCAGGCTGCCAGCGGGTCCGGACTCCGCCGGGGTGCGGCTACTAGAGTGGACGCCAGAGTGCTGAACCCTTCGCGGGCATCGGCGAGCAGGAGCCGTGTCCCGGTACAACACCGCCGGCGCAGCAGTCAGGGAGTGCGAATGTTCGAGAGGTTCACCGACCGCGCGAGGCGGGTGGTCGTCCTGGCCCAAGAAGAGGCCCGGATGCTCAACCACAACTACATCGGCACCGAGCACATCCTCCTGGGCTTGATCCACGAGGGTGAGGGTGTCGCCGCTAAGGCGCTGGAGTCGCTGGGGATCGCCCTGGAAGGCGTGCGGCAGCAGGTCGAGGAGATCATCGGCCAAGGCCAGCAGGCCCCGAGCGGTCACATCCCGTTCACCCCACGGGCCAAGAAGGTGCTGGAGCTCTCGCTGCGGGAGGCGTTGCAGCTCGGCCACAACTACATCGGCACCGAGCACATCCTGCTCGGGCTGATCCGCGAGGGCGAGGGCGTCGCCGCCCAGGTGCTCGTCAAGCTCGGCGCGGACCTGAACCGGGTGCGCCAGCAGGTGCTGCAGCTGCTGTCCGGTTACCAGGGCAAGGAGCCCGCCGAGGCCGGCGGCCGCGGTGAGGGCACCCCGTCGTCGTCCCTGGTGCTCGACCAGTTCGGCCGGAACCTGACGCAGAGCGCGCGCGAGTCGAAGCTCGACCCGGTCATCGGCCGGGACAAGGAGATCGAGCGCATCATGCAGGTGCTCTCCCGGCGCACCAAGAACAACCCGGTGCTCATCGGCGAGGCCGGCGTCGGCAAGACCGCCGTCGTCGAGGGCTTGGCGCAGAAGGTCGTCAAGGGCGAGGTGCCCGAGACGCTGAAGGACAAGCAGCTCTACACGCTGGACCTCGGCTCGCTGGTCGCCGGTTCCCGGTACCGCGGTGACTTCGAGGAGCGCCTGAAGAAGGTGCTCAAGGAGATCAAGACCCGCGGCGACATCATCCTGTTCATCGACGAGATCCACACCCTCGTCGGAGCGGGAGCGGCCGAAGGCGCCATAGACGCCGCGAGCATCCTCAAGCCGATGCTGGCGCGCGGTGAGCTGCAGACGATCGGCGCCACCACGCTGGAGGAGTACCGCAAGTACGTCGAGAAGGACCCCGCGCTGGAGCGCCGCTTCCAGCCGATCCAGGTCGGTGAGCCCTCGCTGGAGCACACCATCGAGATCCTCAAGGGCCTGCGCGACCGGTACGAGGCGCACCACCGGGTGTCCATCACCGACGGCGCGCTGGTCGCGGCCTCGACGCTGGCGGACCGCTACATCAACGACCGCTACCTGCCGGACAAGGCGATCGACCTGATCGACGAGGCCGGGGCCCGGATGCGCATCCGCCGGATGACCGCTCCGCCGGACCTGCGGGAGTTCGACGAGAAGATCGCCGACGTGCGCCGCGACAAGGAGTCGGCCATCGACGGCCAGGACTTCGAGCGCGCCGCGCGCCTCCGCGACGAGGAGAAGACGCTCCTCGGGCAGAAGGAGGAGCGGGAGACCCAGTGGAAGGCCGGGGACCTGGACGTCGTCGCGGAGGTCGACGACGAGCAGATCGCCGAGGTGCTGGCGAACTGGACCGGCATCCCCGTGTTCAAGCTCACCGAGGAGGAGACGACCCGTCTGCTCCGCATGGAGGACGAGCTGCACAAGCGGATCATCGGCCAGGACGACGCGGTCAAGGCCGTGTCCCAGGCGATCCGCCGCACGCGCGCCGGGCTGAAGGACCCGAAGCGCCCCTCGGGCTCGTTCATCTTCGCCGGTCCGTCCGGTGTGGGTAAGACCGAGCTGTCGAAGGCGCTGGCCGAGTTCCTGTTCGGCGACGACGACGCGCTCGTGCAGATCGACATGGGTGAGTTCCACGACCGGTACACCGCTTCGCGGCTGTTCGGTGCCCCCCCGGGCTACGTCGGCTACGAGGAGGGCGGCCAGCTCACCGAGAAGGTCCGCCGCAAGCCGTTCTCCGTGGTCCTGTTCGACGAGATCGAGAAGGCCCACCAGGAGATCTACAACACGCTGCTGCAGGTGCTGGAGGACGGCCGCCTGACCGACGGCCAGGGCCGCACGGTGGACTTCAAGAACACGGTGCTGATCTTCACCTCGAACCTCGGGACGCAGGACATCTCGAAGGCCGTGGGGCTCGGCTTCTCCGCGGGCAACTCCGCCGACTCGAACTACGAGCGGATGAAGTCCAAGGTCCACGAGGAGATGAAGAAGCACTTCCGTCCGGAGTTCCTCAACCGGATCGACGACGTCATCGTCTTCCACCAGCTGACCGAGAACGAGATCATCCAGATGGTCGACCTGCTCGCCGGCCGCGTGGAGAAGGCGCTGCGGGGCAAGGACATGTCCCTGGAGCTGACGACGAAGGCGAAGAAGCTGCTCGCCAAGCGCGGTTTCGACCCGGTGCTGGGCGCTCGGCCGCTGCGCCGCACGATCCAGCGCGACATCGAGGACCGGTTGTCCGAGAAGATCCTGTTCGGCGAGATCGAGGCTGGCCAGATCGTGATCGTGGACGTGGACAACTGGGACGGCGAGGGCAAGGACGACGAGGCGGTGTTCACCTTCCGCGGTGAGCCGCGCCCGTCGACCGTGCCTGACTCGCCGCCGGTGGACCTGGCCTCCTCGGCCGGTTCCTCGGAGGAGTCCTCCCAGGACAACAACGAGGAGTGACCTCGGATCTCCGATCCACTTCGCGGCCCCCGCACTTCCGGTGCGGGGGCCGCGTCGCGTCCGCGACTCGACGGTCGAGGAGCACCCGGTGCTCCGGGCTCAGCGTCGCCGGCGTCGCACTCCGGCCGATCGCTCGAGATGGTTCGCCGTCGCGCACTCGGCGGCGGGCCGCTTGGCGGGTGAGCGGCGCGTTCACCCGCGGGAACGGGGCGAGCGGGCAGCTCACCTGATGCGGGGGAGCTGCTGGGTGGGGACCTCGTCGGGGGAGAGGCGGGGGAGTTCCTCGGTGATCTCGTCGGCCAGCTCCCGCTCGCGGCGGGCGCTGCGGAGGCGGGAGACGACGAAGCAGGCCAGTGCCACCACGACGGCGCCGACGACGACCTTGGAGAGGACTCCGGCGTACTGCTCGACCAGGTACCAGTTCTCCCCGAGCAGGTAGCCGGCCACCACGAACAGCGTGTTCCAGATCAGGCTGCCCAGGGTGGTGAACAGCACGAACGCGGGCAGCGGCATCTTCTCCACCCCCGCCGGCAGCGAGATGAAGCTGCGGAACAACGGGATCATCCGGCCCAGGAACACCGCCTTCACCCCGTGCCTGGCGAACCACGCCTCGGTGCGATCGACGTCGGAGACCTTGACCAGCGGCAGCTTCCCCGCGATCCGGCGCATCCGGTCCCGGCCCAGCGAGGCGCCCAGCCAGTAGAGCACCAGCGCGCCGACGGTCGAGCCGATCGTCGTCCACAGCACCGCGGAGACGATGTTCATGTCACCCCGGCTGGCGGTGAACCCGGCCAGCGGCAGGATCAGCTCGCTGGGGATGGGTGGGAACACGTTCTCCAGCGCGATGATCAGCCCGGCGCCGGGGCCGCCGAGAGCCTCCATCACGCCGATCACCCACCCGGTGAATCCGGTGGGCTCGGCAGCGGCAGCGGCCAGTGCGGTCGAGGGCATCGAGGCTCCGAACGATCGTCAAGGGGTCTCGGGCGGGCCGGGCCCGGCATCGTCCGGGGCCCGGTCGACGCGACCGCACCGGGCGGTCAGGCCGAACAACCAGCTCACGGGAACCGCACCCTCGGCTTCGAGAACGGTCATCGAGCGTGATCGATGCGGTATGTCCGTTTGATCCATGATTCCAGTCCGGCGGTGATGCTCGCCGTGTGATCCTCATCGCTGCGCCGGGGATGTGGACAGCCGGGTGGCCTGTGGACAAAACCTGTGGACAACTTGTGGGCAGTGCTGTCGACCTCCGTGGAACGCGGTGGGAGCCGGCGTGCCGACGCGGTCGGTGCGAAGTCGCCGCGCACCCGGAAAGGGCCGCTTTCGTGCGAGAACAGCCTTGATGAGCTGCCAAAACCCCGCTGCGGACGGGGTTGTTCGCAGGTCGTCCACCGTCGCTGGAGTTGTCCACAGGCAACCTCCGGAGTTGTGGGTGGTTTCACCCGAGACCGAATTCGACGGCCTCCGGCCAAGGAGGTCTGCGAAGCTGGATCGGTGCGAGTGGCGATGCTGGGACCGTTCCGGCTGCGTGCGGCGGACGGCCGCCCGGTCGAGATCGGCGGACCTCGGGTGCGCGCCCTGCTCGCCCGGCTCGCGCTCGCCGCCGGAACCCCCGTGCCCGCCGAGACGATGATCGCCGACCTGTGGGGTCCGGAGCAGCCGGGCGGCGCGCTCAACGCGCTGCAGACCCTCGTCTCCCGCGCCCGCCGAGCCGACGACGTCCCGCCGCTGCGCTCGACCTCCGCCGGGTACGTGCTCGACCTCGATCCGGATGAGGTCGACGTGCACCGCTTCGACCGGCTCGCCGCGCGCGGCAGCGCTCAGCTGCGCGCGGGACGCCCGGACGTGGCCGCCGCGGAGCTGCGCGAGGCGCTCGGGCTGTGGCGGGGAGACCCGCTGGTGGACCTCCCGGATCCGCCCTTCGTCGCCGAGCACACCGCCCGGCTGGAGGAGGCCCGACACCGGGCGCGGGAGGACCGGCTCGATGCCGAACTGCGCCTCGGCGGCCACGGGGAGCTCGTCGCGGAGCTCGACGGCCTCTGCGCCCGCCACCCGACGCGGGAGCGGCTCCTCGTGCTGCGGATGCGAGCCCTCGCCGGGGCCGGGCGCCGGCTCGACGCGCTCGCCGCCTACACCGCGCACCGCGATCGGCTCGACGCCGAGCTCGGCGTGCCGCCCGCCGCCGAACTCCGCGAGCTGCACGCGGAGCTGCTGCGCGACGATCCGGAATCGGTTCGCGCCCCGGTCGCTCCGCCGCGCCCTCCCCGGCCCGGCCGGATCAGCAGCTTCGTCGGCCGGGAACGGGAGATCGCGCAGGTCCGCGAGGCCCTCCGCCGCTCGCGGCTGGTCACCCTGTTCGGTCCGGGCGGGGCGGGCAAGACCCGGCTGGCCGCCGAGAGCATCGCCGAGATCGCCGACCGGCCGGTGTGGTTCGTCGAGCTCGCCTCCGTCCGGGACGGCCACGACCTCCCCTCCACCGCGCTGACCACGCTCGGCATCCGCGAGACCAGGCTGCTGGAGACCCCGCAGCCGCAGGGCACCGCGCGGGTGGCCGACGCGCTCGCGGCCGAACCGGCCGTGCTGGTGCTGGACAACTGCGAGCACCTGATCGACCAGGCCGCCGCCTTCGCGCACGAGCTGCTCACCCGCTGCCCCGACCTGCGGGTGCTGACCACCAGCCGCGAGCCGCTGGCGCTGACCGGGGAGGAGCTGTTGCCCGTCGGCCCGCTGGAGCTGCCCGCCGACGACGCCGACCCGGCCGGGTCGGCCGCCGTCCGGCTGTTCGTCGACCGCGCGCGCTCGGCCCGCCCGGACTTCGAGCTCACCGAGCGCACGGCCCCCGAGGTGGTCGAGGTGTGCCGCCGGCTGGACGGGATCCCGCTCGCGATCGAACTGGCCGCCGCCCGGCTGCGCTCGATGTCCCCGGCGCAGATCGCCGCGCGGCTCGACGACCGGTTCCGGTTGCTCACCGGCGGCAACCGCACCTCGCTGCCCCGGCACCGCACGCTGCGCGCCGTCGTGGAGTGGAGCTGGGAGCTGCTGAGCGAGCAGGAGCGGCTGCTCGCCCGCCGGATGGCGGTCTTCGCCGGGGGCGTGCGCGCCGAGTCCGTCGCGGCCGTGTGCTCCGGACCGGAACTGCCCGCCGCCGAGGTCTTCTACGTGCTCTCCTCACTGGTCGAGAAGTCCTTGGTGCACGTCGTCGACACCGAGCAGGGCCGCCGCTACCGGATGCTGGAGACCGTCCGCGCCTACTGCGGGCAGCGCTGCACCGCCGAGGACGATCCGGACCGGGTGCGGACCGCGCACCTGGCGCACTTCCTGGCCGTCGCGGAGGAAGCCGAGCCGCGGCTGCACGACCGGGACCAGGTCGAGTGGATGGAACGCCTCGACGCCGATCACGACAACCTGCTCGCAGCGCTGCACTGGGCCGTGGAGTCCACCGACGCCGACGGCGGCCTTCGGCTGGCCGCCGCGTTGAGCTGGTACTGGACGATGGCCGCGCAGGACGAGGACGCCCAAGCCCGGCTGGACGCGGTCGCTGCCCTCACCGGTCCGGCGTCACCGCAGGCGAGGGCGGCCGTCCAACTGGCGCGGACGATGGGTGACCGGGGCGACGGCTGGTTCTGCCGGGCGCAGGAGGCCGCGCGCGCCGCGCGGGCGGCCGACGTGCTGGACCGCTACCGGCACGCGGGGCTGCTGGAAGCCGGGGTGTGGCTGATCGTCGGCGAGTTCGGCGAGGTGCGCAGGGTTCTGGAACGCGCCGCCGCGCACCCGGATCCGTGGGTCCGGGCCGCCGGGCTGTTCGGGCGGGCGTTCGGCGCCGAGCACGGCGGAGACGCGCTGGCCGCGGAGGAGCACGTGCGCGTCGCCGCTGCGGCGTTCCGGGAGCTCGGGGACCGATGGGGGCAGGCGCAGACCATGAACAGCCTCGCCGGGTTCCGCTCGCTGCGCGGCGACCACGCCGGTGCGATCGAGGTGCTCACGGAGTCGCTGGAGTCGCTCCGGCGGCTGCGCTCCCGGACCGACCTGGCCTCGCTGGTGCTGCGGATCGGGATGGAGCGGGTGCGCGCGGGCGACCTCGACGGCGGTCGCGCCGACCTGGAGCACGCCCGCTCGCTGGTGCAGCGGCGGCAGCCGTGGCTGCAGAGCTGGTTGCTCACCTGCCTGGCCGAGCAGACCAGGCTCGCCGGGGAGCACGAGGAGTCCCACCGGCTGCTGGACGAGATCCAGGCGCTGCCCGTCGCCCCGCACGAGCAGGCGGCGGCGCTGCAGCTGCAGCTGGTGCACCGGGCCCGGCTGCTGCTGGACGAGGGCCTGCCCGGCGAGGTTCCCGTCCTGTTGGGGAAGGCGCTGAGCGGCGGCTTCGGCGGGCGGGACATGCCCGCCGCGGCCGTGGTCGCCGAGTGCGCGGCGCGCTGGTGCGTCGAGACCGGGCAGCCGCGGCTCGCGGCCCGGCTGCACGGCCTCGCCGCCGCGCTGCGCGGCTTGCTCGACGAGGGCGACCCCGACGTGCGGGAGGCGCGCCGCCGCCTCGACCTCCTGCTGGCCCCCGACCAGCACCGGCAGGAGGCCGAGGCGGGCGCCGCCCTCTCCCGCGAAGAGGCGCTGGCCGAGCTCCGCGCCCTCCTGGCCCCCTGACCCCGAACCACCCGCACCGACCCCGACCGCGATTTCCCACGAAATCGCACCCTCCCCAGCCCCAGGACGCGCGATTTCGCGAGAAATCGCGCGCTCCCGGCCTGGGCATCGGCGATTTCTCGCGAAATCGCGTGCCGCTCGGCGGGGGCGGGGCTCGGGGAGCGCCCGCGGTGGCGGGTGGGTCGGCCGGGGCCGGCTCCGCCGCTGAGCGGAGCCGCGCCCGGTCCGGAGGCTCGGGCGGGGGTTCCGGGCGGGCGGTCAGACCCGGTGGTCAGACCCGGCGGCGGTAGGCCCACATCGCGAGGGGGAAGAACACCGCCGTCAGCGCGACCATCCAGATCACCGTGGCGGTGAGCGGGCCCGCGACCGGGCCGCCGATCATCAGGCCCCGCGCGGTGTCCGCGAGCTGGGTGACCGGGTTGATCTGCACCCACACCTGCAACCACCCGGGCATCGTCTCGGTCGGCACGAACACGTTGCTGCCCATGGTCAGCGGGAACATGAACGCCATCGCGACACCGGGCAGCGCCTGCTGGCTGCGGATCAGCATCCCGAGGAACACCGTGATCCAGCACATCGACAGCGCGAAGGCCAGCGCGACGAGGAACGCGGCGAAGGCCTGCACGGGCCCGGTCTCCACCCGGAAGCCCATCAGCGTCGCCACGCCCAGCAGCACCGCCACCGCCACGACGTAGCGGACGACGTCGCCGAGCACAGCGCCGATCAACGGCGCGGAGCGGGCGATCGGCAGGCTGCGGAACCGGTCGAACACGCCCTTGTTGATGTCGGTGTTGAGCTGCATCCCGGTGCCGAGCGAGCCGAAGATCATGTTCATCGCCATCACGCCGGGCAGCGTCTGCTGCAGGTAGGCGCCGGTGTCCTGAGCGATCGCGCCGCCGAACAGGTACACGAACATGACGAGGAACAGGATCGGCTGCACGGTGACGTCGAGCAGCCCCTCCGGCGACTTGCGGATCTTGAGCACGCTGCGCCCGGCCAGCGTCAGGCCGTGCCGGAGGGTGCGCAGCGGTCCGATGCGCTCGTGCTGGTGCGGGGTCGGCACCGCCGTCCCGGTCGATCGTTCCGCGGTGCTGGTCATGCTGCGGTCTCCTCCTCCGCGGCGGACTTCCCGGTCAGGGCGAGGAAGACCTCGTCCAGGCTGGGCAGTCGCAAGGCGAGTTCGTCGGCGGTGATCCCCGCGTCGTCGAGCCTGCGGACCAGGGTCGACAGCAGCACCGGATCGTCCACCGGTGCGGTGATCAGGCCGCCGTCGTCGGCGGTCGCGGGCCGGACTCCGGTGAGCTCGGCGACGATCCGCCGCACCTCACCGATGTCCTCGGCGCCGCTCGGGCGCACCTGCAGGGTCTGCTTGCCGGTGCGGCGCTTGAGCTCCTCGGCGCGGCCCTCGGCCACCACCCGCCCCCGGTCGATCACGCTGATCCGATCCGCGAGCTGGTCGGCCTCCTCCAGGTACTGCGTGGTCAGCAGCACCGTGACGCCCTCGTCGGTGAGCGCCCGCACCATGTCCCACACCTGGTTGCGGCTGCGCGGGTCCAGACCCGTCGTCGGCTCGTCCAGGTAGAGCACCTCCGGCCTGCCGACGAGGCTCGCGGCCAGGTCCAGCCGCCTGCGCATCCCGCCCGAGTAGGTCTTGATCGCCCGGCCACCGGCGTCGCTGAGCGAGAACCGCTCCAGCAGCTCCGTCGCGCGGGCGCGGGCGTCGCGCCGGGACAGCTCCAGCAGCCTGCCGATGAGCACCAGGTTCTCGACGCCGGTCAGGTCCTCGTCCACCGAGGCGTACTGCCCGGTCAGGCCGATCCGGCCGCGCACCGCCACCGACTCCGTCAGCAGGTCGCGCCCGGCGATCGTGGCGCGCCCGGCGTCCGGGCGCAGCAGCGTGGCGAGGATCCGCACCGCCGTCGTCTTGCCCGCACCGTTGGGGCCCAGCACGCCGAGGATCGATCCGGTGGACGCGGCCAGGTCGACCCCGTCCAGCGCGGTGGTCGCGCCGAAGCGTTTGACCAGGCCTTCAGCCTGGATCGCGTAGGACATCCCGTCTCCTTCGTTCGCTATGCTCCCCACCATCGGGGCATCCGCTGGCAACCCGCGCACAGCGCGCTGACAGCTCACGTGAGCCTCGCGACACCGGGGGTGCTGGATGGACGCGGCCGAGGCCGACCACCCACCCCGCCGACGGCGGAGTCGCCTGGTCACGGCGGTGTTCCTGCTGCTCGTGCTGGCCGTGGCCGGGTGGTCCGCGCCCGTGCTGCTGGGGTTCGACACGGCGAACCGCGGCACGATCGCGCTCGTCGCGACCCTGCAGTACGCCGTTCCGGCGGGTGCCGCGCTGACCGTGCTGGGCCTGGCGCTGCGACGCTGGTTGAGCACGCTGCTGGTGGGTCTGCTCACCGCGGTGCTGGCGGTCCTGGTGCTCCCCCGGGCGATCCCGGACTCGCCGACACCGGCGCAAGGTTCACCGCTGCGGGTGCTGTCGGTCAATCTGTTTTTCGGCCGGGCCGACGCCGCGCAGGTGGTCCGGCTGGTGCGCGAAGGCGAGGTCGACGTGCTGAGCCTGCAGGAGCTCACCCCGGAGGCCGTCACCGCGCTGGACCGGGCGGGACTGGAGCGGCTGCTGCCGCACCGGGTGCTGCGCAGCGGTCCCGGGGCGGAGGGCACGGGCATCGCCTCCCGGCTGCCGCTGCGGGAACTCGCGCTGGCGCGGCCGAGCGCGCTGGCGCAGCCTTCGGCGCTCATCGACCTGCCGGGGCGCCGGGACGTGGAGTTCGTCGCGGTGCACCCGCTCTACCCGATGGGCCCCGGCACGGCGGAGGTCTGGGCGCGCGAGCTCGACGAGCTGCCCCGCCCGAACGGGGAGGGCGGCCCGCCCCGGGTGCTGGCGGGGGACTTCAACGCGACGCTGGACCACTCCCCGCTGCGGGCGCTGCTGGGCACCGGGTACGAGGACGCCGCGGAGGTCACCGGCGGCGGCCTGGTCCCGACCTGGGGAACGGGCTGGTTTCCGCGCGTCACGATCGACCACGTGCTCACCAGCGGTGGCCTCGTCGCGCAGGCCTACTCGGTGCACGACGTCCCCGGCAGCGACCACCGGGCGATCCTCGCGCACCTCGTCGTGCCGGACTGACCGCTCGTTCGCGGCACGGCCCGCACGGGGGAGCGGGGGCGACCGTCCGCGGTGCGGGGTCGATCGCTGGTGCGACGCAGCGCGGTGGGAACGCCGTTCCTGGGCAGGAGTCCGCCGCGCGCTCGCGGGTGGTGCGGGCCGGGGCTCCGCCCAGCGGCTCGGCGGCGTGCGGGAGGTGGTCAGCGGCGGGTGGTGAGCAGCTCCTCGATCGCGGTGAGGGCTTCCAGGGCCCCCGAGGCGATCGAGATGCCGCGCCCGTGCCGGACCTCGGGCTCTCGGGGGTTGATCCGGACCAGCGCGCCGGAGGCGGCGGAGGCCAGCTCCGCGTGCCTGCGCACCGTCGGCACCGCCGTGCCCGCGCCGAGCTCGACCACCACCAGCCGCGCCGCGCGCAGCGAACGCCGCCACACCTGCAGCTCGTCCAGCCGGGGCTGGGCGAACCCGGGGACCCAGCTCCAGTCGCCGAACATCAGGATGTTCGGCCGCGCGATCCCACCGCAGTTCCGGCAGGCGGGCAGCGGTGGCCTCGCCCGCATCGTGTCGATCTCCACCGGCACCGAGAGCTCTCCGGCCGGCCACACCTCGTCGGTGCAGGGTTCCAGGCACTGCAGGTGGTGGATGCTGCCGTGGCACTCGGCCACCTGCTCGGCCGCGAACCCGGCGCGGTGGAACTGGCCGTCCACGTTGGACGTGAAGACCCGGGCTCCGGCGGGAGCCCGGGCCGCCCAGCGCCGCAGCACCGCGAAGCCCTCGTGCGGCACCGTCTCCCGGTACAGCTCCAGCCGGTGCCCGTAGAAGCCCCAGGCCAGCTCGGGGTCCTCGGCGAAGTGCACCGGATCGGCGACCTCCGCGAAGCTCAGCCCCAGCCGCTCGTAGGGCGGGTACGCGCGCCAGAACCCGGCGTCACCGCGGAAGTCGGGCAGCCCGGAGTCGACCCCGAGCCCGGCCCCGGCGCAGATCAGCAGCGCCTCCGCCCCGGAGATCAGCTCAGCGGCGGCGGCGAGCGCGTCCGAGCGCACGGTGCTCCTCACGTCGAACGGGTGCGCGGGGCGGGAGACCCACCCCGCGCGGGACCTCAGGCTTCCTTGTGGCGCTCCTGCACGACCTCGAACTCCAGCAGGCTGGAGCCGGTGGCCACGGTGTTCTTGTGCTCGCCGGAGTGGGCGGCCTTCGCGGGGCCCTGGGCCCAGTTCTGGAAGTCCTCCTCGGTCTCCCACTTCGTGTAGACGAAGTACCGGTCCTCGCCGCTGGTGGGGCGCAGCAGCTCGAAGCCGAGGAAACCGGGG
This sequence comes from Saccharopolyspora antibiotica, assembly GCF_047200635.1. Classification (NCBI taxonomy): domain Bacteria; kingdom Bacillati; phylum Actinomycetota; class Actinomycetes; order Pseudonocardiales; family Pseudonocardiaceae; genus Saccharopolyspora; species Saccharopolyspora antibiotica. Next base: position 29,952 of record NZ_JBJZOI010000005.1, read on the forward strand.
GAGTCCTCGACGGAGCCGTGCCGCCCGGCGAAGCGCTTCTCCAGCTCCGGGCCGGAACCTTCGGGGACCTCGATCGCGTTGATCTTCACAACAGCCATGACCTCAGCCTACGTACCCGCGCCGGGGGCTGGCGAGCAGCGCAGCGCGGCTCACAGCTCGATCTGCGGGTGCAGCCTGCCGATCGTCCACACCCGCTGCCGCAGCACCACCAGCGAGGTCAGCACCAGGAATCCGAGCAGCACCGAACCGAGCACGATCGCGTCCCGCGCCAGGTGCTGCGCCTCGCCGCCGGTGAACGCCACCCGCAACCCGTCCACCAGGTAGCTCATCGGCAGCACCGGGTGCAGCGCCCGGATCGGCGCGGGCGCGGTCTCCACCGGGTACAACCCGCCGGAGGCGGCGACCTGGAGCAGCAGCAGCGCCAGCGACACCAGGCCGCCGACCGCGCCGAACGCGGCGCGCAGGAAGTGGTTCACCGCGGTGAACCCGGCCGCCCCGAGCGCCACCAGCCCGATCGCTCCCGGCAGGTCCACCGGGTCCAGGCCCAGCAGCAGGTCCGTCGCGCCCAGCAGCACCAGCCCGCCGATCACACCGAGCGCCGCCGCCGGGAGCCAGCCGCCCAGCGCCACCGACAGCGGATTGGTGCGCCCGCCCAGCGCCCGCTGGTTCAGCGGGGTGAGCAGCAGGTACGCGAACAACCCGCAGACCCACAGCGCGATCCCGAACAGCAGCGGCGCCACCCCGCGCCCGTAGACGTCGGCCGAGTTCAACGTCGTCGCCCGCACCACCGAGGGCGTGCCCAGCTCCCCGGAGGCCTTCGCGACCTCCGTCGGTCCGGCCGGGGGAAGCCGGTCCAGCCCGTCCCGCACCTGGTCGGCGAGCCGTCGCGCGCCGTCGTGCAGCTGGCCGGAGCCGGTCTGGGCGACCCCGATGTTCGCGACCAGCGCGTTCACCCCGTGGGTGAGCCCGCCGACCCCGCCGGTGAGTTCCGCCGACGCGGTGCGCAACCGGGTGGCGGGATCGGCGAGGCCGTTCACCTGCCGCTGCAGCGGTGCCAGCTGGTCGCGCAGCCCCCGCGCCCGCTCCTGCGCCGCGTCCGCGCCGCGCGCCGCGTCCCGCGCGGCTCCACCGACGGCGGCCGAGGTCGCCGCCGCTTGCCGGACGTCCCCCAGCGCCGAGCGGTACAGCGGGTCCCCGCGCAGCTCCGGATACCGGTCCGCCAGCTGCGCCAGGGCGCTCGCCGAGCGGTTCGCCTGCTGCCGCGCCGCCGCCGCGCCGCCGCGCACCGAGCTCAGCCCGCTCACCGCCGAGCCGTTCGACTCCAGCAGCGACTCGGTGGTGGCGGGCAGCTCCCGCCCGGTGAAGTCGCTGATCGAGGACATCCGCTCGTCCAGCTCGGCCGAGGCCCCGGCGATGTCGCCGACGCCGCCGGAGACCCGGCCGGTGCTGTCCCGCACCCCGCTGAGACCGCGCGCCAGCGCCGCCGTGCTCTGCTGGTTCAGCTGGGTCCCCTGCACCAGCTGCCGGGAGACCTCGGCCGCGCCGTCGAGCCTGCCGCGCACCTCACCGAGGTCCCCGTAGAGGCCGCGCGCGTAGGCGGCGTAGGCGGCGGAGTTGATCTGGTTCTGCAACTCGTAGCGCGCGGCGTCGGCCATCACGCCCGCCAGGTGCCCGTTCGCGTCGTTGCGGGTCAGCAGCACCGCGGGCCGCTGCGGTGCGGTGCGGGTGGACCGGGCCAGCCGGGCGCTGAAGTCCTCCGGGACGCGGATCGTGAAGTAGTAGCGCCCGTCCTCCAGCCCGCGCCGGGCGGCCTCCTGGTCGACGAAGTGCCACTGGAAGGTGTCGGTGGTGCGCAGCTGCTGGACGAACTGCTCACCCGCGTTGATCTGCTCCCCGTGGTGGTCGGCCGGGCGATCGGAGTTGACCACCGCCACCGGGATCGCCGCCGTCCGGCCGTAGGGGTCCCAGTTGGCCCACAGGAACAGCGCCCCGTACAGCAGCGGCAGCAGCACCAGCACCGCGGGTGCGAACCGGCGCCACGGCCCGCGGAACCGGCGCAGCTCCAGCCACGCCAGGTAGACGGCCTTCATCGGACCGGCTCGTTCGCCGCGGAGCTCAGCAGCGGCAGCCCCCCGGTGTCGTCGCCGAAGTCGACGACGTTGTACGGCAGCCGGATCAGCACGTCCGCCTCGGGCCCCGGCTCGGTGGAGCTGGCCAGCACCGTGGTCCCGGTGTCGGCGACCGCGCGCAGCGCCGACCACACCCGGTTGCGCCCCGAGGGCAGCAGCCCGGTGACGACGTCGTCGACGACGATCCCCGGCGGTGCCCCGGCGGCGGCCAGCGCGATCGCCAGCAGCAGCCGGTCGTCCGGGTACAGCTCGTCGATCAGCGCGGAGCGGTCCACGTCCAGCCCGACCAGCGCCATCGCCTCGTCCACCGCGCGGGCGGGGATCCGGGAGGTGCACCGGCGTTCCCGGATCGCCTCCCGGACCCGCAGCCTGCCCTCCAGCTCGAAGCCGGGGGACAGCCGCGCGGGCACGATGGCGCGGCGCACCAGGCTCGGCCGGCGCGGCGCCTCGTCGACCTCGATGCGCCCGGCGACGATCCGCAGCCTGCCGGAGAGCGCCAGCAGCAGCGCGGTCCGCCCGGTGCCGCCCTCGCCGAGGACCACGGCGAGCTCGCCGGGGTAGACGCGCGCGTCGACGTTCTCGAAGACGATGCCCTCCGGTCCCGTCGCGGTGATCCCGCGCGCCACGATGCTCACGCCCTCGACGTCCATCTCGCTCCCTCACGCCGCGTGACAGGCTTCGATCCAAACTGGCCCCTCACCAGGCCGGGAGCAACTCGGGCGGGGGCGCGTCAGGTCCGCAGCGGAGCGATCAGGTGCGCTGGTCGCAGGGGTGGAGCGCCGCCGCGCGGGCGCGAGCCCGGATCACCCGTTCGATCAGCGGGTGGCGAGCACCTCGGCCTCGCCGGAGCGGGAGTCGAGCACCGCCACCTCGGCGACCGCGGCCCGCACCGGCTCCACCGCGCGCAGCGCGCGGAAGCCCGCGGTCAACCGCTCGCCGTCCAGCGGCGGGGTCAGCGCGCAGTGCGGGATCCACGCGCCCGGGAAGTGGTAGGCCGAGGGGTGCGCCACCTTCCCGGCCAGCACGTCGTGCACGGCCGAGTGCACCGCCAGCAGCTCGGCGTCGACCACCGCGGCCAGCAGCAGCACCGCTTCCTCGCCGGGGAAGGTGCCCAGCGTGCCGAACCACAGGTCCGGCAGGAACAGCGCGCGCAGCTCGGCGCGCAGGGCGGTTCGGGTTGCCGCCGGGATGGTGCGGGCCGCCGCCAGCGCGACGCTCGGCCTGCCCCCGGCCACCGGGACCCCGGCCGCCGCCAACGAGTCCCGCAGGGCGCGCAGCCGCTCCTCGGTGTCCTCGTCGAAGAACACGGTCAGCACCTGCGCCACGGCCGCCTCCCGCTCAGCGCTCGCCGGGCAGCGCGAACCTGCCGTCCTCGGTCTGCTCCAGCAGGCCGTCCACCAGCAGCGAGTCCAGGCAGCGGTCGCGCTGCCCGGCGTCCGACCACACCGCGTCGAGCCGCTCCCGGGGCACGGGGCCCTCGGTGCCGCGCAGCACGTCGAGCAGCTTCCCCCGCACCTGGCGGTCGGTCCCGGCGAACTTCTGCACCTTCTTCGGCGGACCCGCGTAGGCCGGCCGGCCCGCGCGCTGCCAGGCGCACTCCGCGGCGATCGGGCAGCGCTCGCAGGCCGGGGAGCGGACGGTGCAGATCACCTGGCCGAGCTCCATCAGCGCGGCGGACAACCGCGCGGCGCTCGCGTCGTCGGAGGGCAGCAGCGCGTCCACGTCGGCGAGGTCCCGCTTCGTCGACGGCGGCCCGGCGTCCCCGGCGGCGTGCACCGCGCGGGCCACCACCCTGCGGACGTTGGTGTCCACCACCGGCGCCCGCCTGCCGTAGGCGAACGCGGCGACCGCGCGGGCCGTGTAGGCCCCGATCCCGGGCAGCGCCAGCAGGGTGTCCACATCGGACGGGACGACGTCGCCGTGCTCGGCGGCGATCACCGCTGCGGCCTCGTGCAGCCGCAGCGCGCGGCGCGGGTAGCCGAGCTTGCCCCAGGCGCGCAGCACCTCGGCCTGCGAGGTCGCCGCGAGATCGGAGGGGCGCGGCCAGCGGCGCAGCCACTCCTGCCAGATCGGCGCGACCCGGTTCACCGGCGTCTGCTGCAGCATCGTCTCGCTGACCAGCACGCCCCAGCCGGTGATCCCGGCCGCGCGCCACGGCAGCGGACGGGCCTCCGCCTCGAACCAGTCGATGAGCTCGGTGGGGTCCCAGGTGATCGTCGTCATCTCGCTCCCGATCCTGCCAGCACTCGACCGGGCGCCCACCGCCGCCCTCGCGAGCCGGGCGATGACGATCAAGATCGCCTGATCGGACGATCGACTGCAACTGATCAGCGGTGTCAAAGCACCTGATCGGGTGTGCTCGCCTTGGTCCGTCCAGCCGGATCACGGGGTTACTGTCGGATCGTGCTGGACCCCATCGGACCGCTGCCCCGCGAGGTGTACTGGCGCCGCCGCGCCCTGGCGCTCGGCGTGATCCTGCTGGCCGTCGCGGCCGCGGTGTGGGCCGCCGCGGTGCTCGTCGGCACCACCCGCGCCCCGCACCCCGCCCCGCAGGCCGCGCTCCCGCCCCCGGAACCGCACGCCGCCCCGGCCCGGCCCGCGGCACCCCCGCCGCCACCCCCGCCGTGCGCCGACCAGGACCTGCGGATCGCCGCGGAACCGGTCCGGGCGAACAACCCGGCGGGGGAACCGATCGCGCTGCGGATGGTCCTCACCAACGCCAGCTCCACGGCCTGCGTCCGGGACACCGACCGGATGCTCCGCGAGATCGTCGTCTCCACCGCCGACGGCACCCGCTACTGGTCCAGCAGCGACTGCCACGTCGAATCCACCAACGAGAAGCCGCTCCTCGCCCCCGGTGCTTCCGTCCGCAACGAGATCCGGTGGACCGGCGTCGCCTCCACCCGCGACGCGAGCCCGAGCCAGTGCGCCGCCGAGCGCGACACCGCCCCCGCGGGCGACTACGTCGTCGGAGCCCGGCTGGACCGCCTCGTCAGCGAGCCGGTGCCCTTCCGCATCACCGGCTAGACGTAGTGGTCCGTCGTGCAGGACTCCGCCAGCCGCAGCAGGGCGTCGCGGATCTGCCGGGCGCGGGACTCGCCGATGTGCTCCACCGCCCGCAGCCGCTCGACGTCCGCCGCCAGCAGGGCCTGCAGCGAACCGAAGTGCGCGACCAGCTGCCCGCGCGTCGCCGCGGGCAGCCTGGGGACCCGCGCCAGCAGCCGGTAGCCGCGCGGGCGCAGCGCTCCCTCCAGGTCCTCCGCCCCGCCCCGGTAGCCGAAGGCCTGCGCCACCGCCGCGAGGTCCAGCAGCGCCGTGGCGTCCAGCTTCGCCAGCGCGGCGTCCACCTGCTCCGAGGTCGGCATCCCGCCCGCGGTCGGGAGGTATTCCTGCACCACCAGCTCCCGGTCCACGTCGATGCCGCCGACCAGCTCGTCGAGCTGGAGCTCGATCAGCCTGCCGTCGCTGCCCAGCTCCACCACCGCGCCCTCGATCTCGTCGGAGATCCGCCGCACCATCTCCAGCCGCTGCACCACCGTCATCGCGTCCCGCAGCGTGACCGCGTCCGCCACCTCCAGAGCGGACAGCGCGTGCGTCACCTCGGCCAGCCGCGCGGTGTAGCGCTCCAGCGTGGCGAGCGCCTGGTTGGCCCTGGACAGGATCTCCGGCGAGCCGGACAGCACGTGCCGGTGGCCGTGGATGTAGACGCTGACCAGGCTCATCGACTGGCTCACCGAGACCACCGGGTGCCCGGTGTGGATCGCGGTGCGCTCAGCGGTGCGGTGCCGGGTGCCGGACTCGTCGGTGGGGATCGTCGGATCCGGCACCAGCTGCACGTTCGCCCGCAGGATCCGGGTCGCGTCCGTGGACAGCACCACCGCACCGTCCATCTTGGACAGCTCCCGGAGGCGGGTGGCGCTGAACTCCACGTCCAGCCGGAAGCCCCCGTCGCAGATCGACTCCACGGTGCGGTCGTAGCCGAGCACGATCAGCGCCCCGGTGCGCCCGCGCAGGATCCGCTCCAGCGCGTCGCGCAGCGAGGTGCCCGGCGCCAGCCACGCCAGCGTGGCGCGCAGCTGCTCGGGCTGGCCGCTCTCCGCCACCGGTCCTCCTCCTCCCGCTCCCGGATCGGTCTTGCCCGGCGATACCGCCGCCCGGCCCGCTCGCCGGGGCGGATCCGCCGATCGGCGATCAGCGGGACCGCAGCGACTTCAGCGCGGTCTGCAGGTCCGGCACCTCGGTCGCCCGCACTCCGGCGGGCAACCGGCCGGAGTCCGGCGGCACCAGCGCCCGGTCGAAGCCCAGCCGAGCCGCCTCCGCCAGCCGCCGTCCCACGCCGCTGACCCGGCGGATCTCCCCGGCCAGGCCGACCTCGCCGATCACCACGATGTTCGGCGGCAGCGGGACGTCCAGCGCGGAGGAGGCGATGGCCAGCGCCACCGCCAGGTCCGCCGCGGGCTCGGTGACCTTCATCCCGCCGACCGTCGCGGCGAAGACCTCCTTCTCCCCGGTGCGGATCCTGCCGCGCTTGTCCAGCACGGCCAGCGTCATCGACACCCGCGCCGAGTCCAGGCCGCTCACCGCGCGGCGCGGGATCTGCATCTGGGTCGGGGCCACCAGCGCCTGCACCTCGGCCAGCAGGGGCCGCTTGCCCTCCACCATCACCGTGACCGCCGTGCCGGGGACCGCGGCCTCCTGCCGGTTCAGGAACAGCCCGGAGGGGTCGGTGACCTCCGCGATGCCGTCGTCGCGCTGCTCGAAGCAGCCGACCTCGTCGGCCGGGCCGAACCGGTTCTTGATGCCCCGCAGCATCCGGAGTGAGGAGTGCCGGTCGCCCTCGAAGTTGAGCACCACGTCCACGAGGTGCTCGAGCGCGCGCGGCCCGGCCACCGCGCCGTCCTTGGTCACGTGGCCCACCAGCACCACCGGCAGCCCGCGCTCCTTCGCCAGCGCCACCAGTCCCGAGGTCACCGCCCGCACCTGGGTGACCCCGCCGGGCGTCCCGTCCACGTCCGGGGACTGCACCGTCTGCACCGAGTCCACGATCAGCAGCCCCGGCTTGATCGCGTCGACGTGGCCGAGCACCGCGGACAGGTCGTTCTCCGAGCCGAGGTAGAGCTCCGGGTCCAGCGAGTCGGTGCGTTCCGCGCGCAACCGCACCTGGCCCGGCGACTCCTCGCCGGTGATGTAGAGCGAGGGGCCGCCGGTGCGGGCCGCCGCCCAGCGGTGCGCGACCTCCAGCAGCAGCGTCGACTTGCCCACCCCGGGCTCGCCGGCGAGCAGCATCACCGCGCCCGGCACGATCCCGCCGCCGAGGACGCGGTCCAGCTCCGCGATGTGGGTGGGCACCGCCCGCGCCGAGTCCAGGTCCACCTCGGCGATCGGGCGGGCGGAGGTCGCGGGCGCCGCGGCGGTCAGCGTCGCGAACGCGGGCTTGGCCGGGGCCGCCTCCTCGACGGTGTTCCACTCGTGGCACTTCGGGCAGCGTCCGACCCACTTCGCGACCTCGTGGCCGCACTCGGCGCAGCGGAACCCGGGCCGGGCGGTGCGGGTGTTCTTGGCAGGCACGGACCCGAGGCTAGCCGTCCGCGCCGACCGCGCCCCCGGCCGACACGGCGCCGGGGTGTCGGCCCGGCCCGGCCCCGGACGCGCCGAAGGCCGCCCCGGTGCGGGACGGCCTTCGGGTGGCGTGCGGGCCGAGATCGGCCGTTCGCGCAGGTCAGTGGTGCGAGTCCCCGCCGCCGGTGTCCGGGCGCGGGGTCGAGTCCTCACCGATCGGCACCTGCACGGTCAGCGGACCCGCCTTCTCGAACTCGAAGGTCACCGGGATGGTCACGCCCGGGGTGATGTCCTGGGTGAGGCCCTGCAGCGTGATCGAGACCTGCCGCTGCTCCGGGCCGCCCGCGTGGACTTCCTCGGAGCCGTAGGCGTGCAGCGCCGACCGGGAGGGCAGGGTGGTCTCCTCGCCGACCTGGGCCGAGCGCGCGTAGGTGCTGGAGACCCGCACCAGGCGGTCCAGCTCGCCGGTGTCGTTGATCAGCACGCCCGCGAGCGGGGCCGAGGAACCGGCGGGGTAGCGAGCCCCGGTCTCCGGGAAGGACAGCGTCGCGTTGCGGACGCCGATGCCGCCGGCGTCTCCGCTGCCGCCCGGGACGGCGGCGACCTGCGTGTCGGTCTCGGTGACCTGACCCGCGCTGCAACCGGCGAGTGCGACGAGGGCGCCCAGGCCGAGGGCGGCCGAGGTCAACCGCGCGCGAAAGGGGTGGTGCTGGGGGCGGCTCACGGTGGCAGTGTCCTTCCTGATAGCCGGACGACCGCGAAGGAGCTTAGTGGTCCGGTTCGCGCGACCAGTAGGCAGACCCCACATCGGTTCGCGCTCCCGCGCCGTGACTCGTGTTCGGAAGGTGTCCACATTGGATCAAAAGGGGGTTGCGGAGGGCTGTGGGATGCATGTCCGGGTGCGGTTTGTCAACCCCCGATCGCGTCCTGACCTGCGACGACGGGTGGGAGCCGGTCGAGGCTCAGTTGCCGCCCATGCTAAGCTGGGCGCAGCGAAAGGGGCAGAGGACACATGGTTTTCAAGGTCGGAGAGACCGTCGTCTACCCGCATCACGGTGCCGCGCTCATCGAAGCAATCGAGACCCGTGTGATCAAGGGCGAGGAGAAGCAATACCTCGTCCTGAAGGTCGCGCAAGGTGATTTGACCGTTCGCGTTCCCGCGGACAACGCCGAGATCGTCGGTGTTCGGGACGTGGTCGGTCAAGAGGGTCTGGACCGCGTCTTCGACGTGCTGCGCGCCCCGCACACCGAGGAACCTACCAACTGGTCCCGGCGGTACAAGGCCAACGTCGAGAAGCTCGCTTCCGGCGACGTGAACAAGGTGGCCGAAGTGGTGCGCGACCTCTGGCGGCGCGAGAAGGACCGTGGCCTGTCCGCGGGTGAGAAGCGCATGTTGGCGAAGGCCAGGCAAATACTGGTCAGCGAATTGGCGCTGGCCGAGGGGACCGACGAGGGCAAGGCGGAGTCCCTGCTCGACGAAGTCCTCGCCACGGCCGTCTGATCGGCGGGTCCTGCTCGACGTGAAGGTGGTGGCCCTCGTACCGGCCGCCGGGCGCGGGGTGCGCCTCGGGGCCGGGATGCCGAAAGCGCTGGTCCCCGTGGCCGGTGAATCCCTGCTGGTGCGCGCGGTCCGCGGTCTGCTGGACTCCGGTCGCGTGCACCACGTCGTCGTCGCCGCCCCGGCTGACCAGGTCGAGGTCGTCCGCCGCGAGCTCGCCGGGTTCGATCCCGGCTCGGTGCACGTGGTCCCCGGCGGCGCGGACCGGACGCAGTCCGTGCGCTTGGCGCTGGCCGACGTCGATCGAGTCGCGCCCGGCGCCGACGTGGTGCTCGTGCACGACGCCGCCCGCGCCTTCACCCCGCCGGAGATGATCGCGGACGTGGTGGACGCCGTGCTCGGCGGTGCTCCCGCCGTGATCCCGGTCCTCCCCGTCGCGGACACCATCAAGCAGGTCGACCCCGGCGGCGCGGTGACCGCCACCGTCGACCGCTCGCTGCTGCGCACCGTGCAGACCCCCCAGGGCTTCCGGCCCGACGTCCTCCGCGCCGCCTACGACGCGGCCGGGGACGCCGCCACCGACGACGCCGGGCTCGTGGAGCGGGCCGGTGGCGAGGTGCGCACCGTGCCGGGGCACCCGCGCGCGTTGAAGATCACCACTGCTTTCGACCTGGCCGTCGCCGAGTCGGTGCTGGCCGCCGAACCGATCGGAGAACCCCGGTGACCGGACCGCTGCCGAGGATCGGGCAGGGCGTGGACGTGCACCCCGTCGAGGCCGGGCGGGAGTGCTGGGTCGCCGGGCTGCACTGGCCCGGGGTGGACGGGTGCAGCGGTCACTCCGACGGCGACGTCGCCTCGCACGCGCTCTGCGACGCGCTGCTCTCGGCCGCCGGGCTGGGCGACCTGGGCGCCGTGTTCGGCACCGGCGACGACCGGTGGGCGGGCGCGCACGGCGCGGAGCTGCTGGCCGAGGTCGTCTCCCGGATCAGCGAAGCCGGGTTCCGGGTCGGCAACGCCACCGTGCAGGTGATCGGCAACGCGCCGCGCATCGGCAGGCGCCGCGAGGAAGCGCAGCGGGTGCTCTCCGAGGTGCTCGGCGCCCCGGTGTCCGTGGCGGGCACCACGAGCGACGGCCTGGGGCTCACCGGTCGTGGCGAGGGCATCGCGGCCGTGGCCACCGCACTGCTCTTCCCGGCGGCTTGACCAGCTGATCTGGTTAATTCCGCCCCACCAGGGGGACAAATCGGGGAGATCTCGGGGTGCGCTCCAGGACCGGAGCGCCCGCGCTGGGTCATGCTCGACGCATGGTGATCGAACGCAATCGCTGGGTGCGCGGGGCCGTGATCGGGCAGCCCGTGATCGCGTGGCCCGCCGCGCTGCTGGTGTGGGCGGGCGGCGGCCCGGTCGCGCTGGCCGCGACGCTGCTGTGGATCAGCACCGCCTCCTGCGTCTTCGGCATCCTCGGCCCCCGCTGCCGGGACGATGTCCGCACCCGAGACCCCCGTCGGTGCTGAGCCGTCGCTGGGCGCGGACCTCGGTGATCGTGAGCGTCGTTCGCCGGGAGGGCGAAGTGCTCCGGGGCGCGGGCGCCCGCCGATGCTCCGTCGAGGCGTGAGATCGGCCGCAGCGGCGGATCAGCTGGCGCGCGGCCCGTAGGCTGTGCGCCGTGAGCTTGCGCGCGGTGTTCTTCGACTATTCCGGCACGTTGTTCCGCCTCGAGCAGGACGAGTCCTGGCTCGCCGGGCTCACCGACGGCGGCGGCGACCCGCTGGACCTGGAGGCGCAGACCGAGCTGCTGCGCAGGCTCACCGCGCCGACCGGCCAGGTCGTCGAGTTCGAGCCTGAGTTCCGCGACGCCTGGGACCAGCGCGACCTCGACCCGGGGATGCACCGCAAGTCGAACCTGGAGGTGCTCCGCCTCTCCGGCGTGAGCACCCGGGAGCAGGCCGAGGCGCTCTACGGCCGCCTGGTGGACCCGCTGTCCTGGACCCCGTACCCGGACACCGCGGCGGTGCTGCGCGGGCTGCGCGCGGCCGGGGTGCGGATCGCCGTGATCAGCAACATCGCCTTCGACATCCGCCCCGCCTTCGAGGCGCTGGGCGTGTCCGACCTCGTCGACGAGTACCTCATGTCCTACGTCGAGGGCGTGATCAAGCCGGACCCGAAGCTGTTCCTGCGCGCCTGCGAGCGGATCGGGGTGGCGCCGGAGGAGGCGCTCATGATCGGCGACAGCGAGGAGGCCGACGGCGGGGCGGCCGCGGTCGGCTGCGCGGTGTCCATCGTGGAGCCGGTGCCCACCGCCGAGCGGCCGGACGCGCTGCTCGCGGCCGTCGCCGAGCACGGGCTGCTGCCCGCGCCCACCTCCGGGGAGTGATCCACCGGGGCTCCGCGGGTTCCCGCGAAGCCTTGACGCGAGGCCCCTGTCGTGGTTCACGATCAGGGGACACCCGTACCATCGAGGCGTGAGCCTGCACCTGCACGACACCGCGACCCGCACCACGCGCGAATTCCGCCCGCGCTGCGACGGAGTGGCGTCGATCTACGTCTGCGGGGCCACCGTGCAGGGCGTGCCGCACCTCGGGCACGTGCGCAGCGGGCTCAACTTCGACGTGCTGCGCCGCTGGCTGAGCCGCACCGGTTACGACGTGCGGCTGGTCCGCAACGTCACCGACATCGACGACAAGATCATCGCGAAGGCCGAGCAGGCCGGCCGCCCCTGGTGGGAGTGGGCCGCCACGCACGAGCGCGCCTTCGAGCAGGCCTACGACCGGCTCGGCTGCCTGCCGCCCTCGGCGCTGCCGCGGGCCACCGGGCACATCGGGCAGATGGTCGAGCTCATCCAGCGCCTGATCGACTCGGACCACGCCTACCCGGCGGGCGGCGACGTGTACTTCTCCGTCGGCTCCTACGCCGAGCAGTACGGGCGGCTCTCCGGCCAGCGGCTCGACGAGGTGCAGCAGGGGGAGAGCGCGGCTGGCGGCAAGCGCGACCCGCGCGACTTCACGCTGTGGAAGGGCGCCAAGCCCGGCGAGCCGAGCTGGCCGACGCCCTGGGGCGACGGCAGGCCCGGCTGGCACCTGGAGTGCTCGGCGATGGCCACCTACTACCTGGGGTCCGAGTTCGACATCCACGGCGGTGGCCTGGACCTGGTGTTCCCGCACCACGAGAACGAGCTCGCCCAGTCCCGCGCCGCCGGGGATCCGTTCGCCCGGTACTGGCTGCACAACGCCTGGGTGACCATGAGCGGCGAGAAGATGTCGAAGTCGCTCGGCAACACCCTGAGCATCCCCGAGGTGCTCAAGCGCGCCCGCGCCTGCGAGATCCGCTACTACCTGGTGACCCCGCACTACCGCTCGACCGTGGAGTTCTCCGAGGAGGCGCTGCAGGAGGCGGTGGCGACCTACCGGCGCATCGAATCCTTCGTGCGCCGCGTCGCGCAGCGCACCGGCCGGGTGGAGCTCGGCGAGGTGCGGCCCGAGTTCGCCGCGGCGCTGGACGACGACCTGTCCACTCCGCAGGCCGCCGCGGTCGTGCACACCGCGATCCGCGAGGGCAACGCCGCGCTCGACGCCGGCGACGACGCAGCGGCGCGCGAGGCGGCCGCCGCGGTGCGCACCATGACCGACGTGCTCGGGCTCGACCCGCTCTCGCCGCAGTGGGCCGAGGACTCCGGCGCCGACGACGCGGCGCGCCGGGCACTGACAGAGCTGGTCGACGGCCTGCTGGAGCAGCGGCAGAAGGCTCGGGCGGAGCGCGACTTCGCCACCGCCGACCTGTTGCGGGACCGGCTGCTGGCGTCCGGCGTTGCCGTCGAGGACACACCCGACGGTCCGATGTGGACACTCAAGGACGGGTGAACGAACGTTGGCAGGCAACGACAAGCGCCGTGGCGCGACCCGCAAGCCGGGAACCAAGAAGGGCATGGTGAAGGGCTCCGGCGGCCAGCGCCGCAAGGGGCTGGAGGGCAAGGGCCCGACGCCGAAGGCCAAGGACCGGGTGCCGCACCCCGCGAAGAAGCGCGCTGACGCCGCCAAGGCCCGGGCCGAGAGCCAGAACCGCAGGCAGCGCGAGCAGCGCGAGCTGCCGGAGATGGTGGCCGGGCGCAACCCGGTCGCCGAGTGCCTCCGCGCGGGCGTGCCCGCGACCGGGCTGTACGTGGCGCAGGGCATCGACACCGACGACCGGGTCAAGGACGCGGTGCGCAACGCCTCCGACAAGGGCATCTCGGTGGTCGACGTGCCGCGCACCGAGCTGGACCGGATGACCGGGGGCGCGCTGCACCAGGGGCTCGTGCTGCAGGTGCCGCCGTACAAGTACGCGCACCCCGAGGACGTGCTCTCGCACGCGCACGACTCCGGCCTCCCGCCGCTGCTGGTGGCGCTGGACGGCGTCACCGACCCGCGGAACCTGGGCGCGGTCATCCGCTCGGCGGCCGCGTTCGGCGCGCACGGCGTGATCCTGCCGCAGCGTCGCAGCGCCGGGATGACCGCAGTGGCCTGGCGCACCAGCGCGGGCACCGCGGCGCAGATCCCGGTCGCGATGGCCGTGAACCTGACCCGCACGCTCAAGGACCTCAAGTCCGAGGGCCTCATGGTCGTGGGGCTGGACGCCGACTCCGACATCACCTCCGACGAGCTGGAACTGGCCACCGGCCCGCTGGTCGTCGTGGTCGGGTCCGAGGGGCGCGGGCTGTCCCGGCTGGTGCGCGACACCTGCGACCAGACGGTGTCCATCCCGATGGCCGGGCAGGTCGAATCGCTCAACGCCTCCGTGGCCGCGGGCGTCGTCCTCGCCGAGGTCGCCCGGCGCCGCCGGACCCGCTGATCCGCCGGCGAGGTGGGCGCCCCGGACGGGACGCCCACCTCGGCCGCCGGTGAGCACGCGCGTTCCGGACCGGAGCGCGGGGGTGCTCGGCTAGGCTCCGAGGCCGAGACGATCGGGAGGCCGGGTCCTCCCAGCACGGCGAGGCCCATCACCGATGTACTTTTCGACACCCCTGTTCCTCTGGTACTTCCTGCCTGCCGTGCTGGCGGCGGTGCTCATCGCGCCCCGCTCCGCGCGCAACGCGATCGTGGCCGTGGCGAGCCTGGTGTTCTACGCCAGCGGGGCGGGCGGGACGACGCTGCTGCTGCTCGCGTGCATCGTCGTCAACTTCATGGCCGGCCGGGCCCTGGAGCCGGACGGGACGCGGCCGCACCGCGAGCGGCGGAACCTGCTGCTCGGCACCGTCGCCTTCGACCTCGCGGTGCTCGTCGTGTGGAAGTACGCGGGGTTCGCGACCGAGCAGCTGGCGACGCTGAGCCGCTGGTTCGGCGGGGACTTCCCGGTGCTGCAACTGGCCCTGCCGATCGGGATCTCGTTCTACACGTTCCACCACATCTCCTACGTGGTCGACGTCTACCGCGGTGAGCGACCGGCGCTGCGCGAGCCGGTCGCCTTCGTCACCTACATCGCGATGTTCCCGCAGCTGGTGGCCGGGCCGATCGTGCGCTACCGGGAGATCGCCGACCAGCTGCCGCAGCCCCGCACCCACCGGCTCGACGACATCGCCGCTGGATTTCCCCGCTTCGCCTGGGGGCTGACGAAGAAGGTCGTCGTCGCCGACACGCTGGCGCCGATGGTCGACGCCTGCTTCGCGACCCCGGCCGAGGACATGAGCTTCGCCGTGGCCTGGCTCGGTGCCATCGGCTACACGGTGCAGCTGTACTTCGACTTCTCGGGATATTCGGACATGGCGATCGGGCTCGGGCGGATGCTCGGGTTCCGGTTGCCGGAGAACTTCGCGCGGCCGTACTCCTCGGTGACCGTCACCGAGTTCTGGCGGCGCTGGCACATGTCGCTCTCGCGCTGGTTCCGCGACTACGTCTACATCCCGCTCGGCGGCAACCGGCGCGGCACCGGGCGGACCTACCTGAACCTGACGATCATCTTCGTGCTCACCGGGTTCTGGCACGGGGCGGCGTGGACCTACCTGGTGTGGGGGTTGTTCCACGGCGCGCTGCTCG
Organism: Saccharopolyspora antibiotica; assembly: GCF_047200635.1. NCBI lineage: Bacteria > Bacillati > Actinomycetota > Actinomycetes > Pseudonocardiales > Pseudonocardiaceae > Saccharopolyspora > Saccharopolyspora antibiotica. Next base: position 45,143 of record NZ_JBJZOI010000005.1, read on the forward strand.
TGATCGAGCGAGCCACCGGGCACGACTCCGCGCCCGTCGACCCCTGGGCGCGGCGCGGGCGGCGGGCGCTGACGCTGCTGCTGGTCGTGGTGGGCTGGGTGGTCTTCCGCGCGCCGGACGTGGGCACGGCGCTCACCATGATCGGGCACATGCTGCTGCCGGACCTGGCCGGGCTCACCGACATCGTCGCCGCCTCGGTCACCCACCAGCGGGTGTTCTTCCTGCTGGTGGCGCTCGTCGTGGTGCTGCTGCCCGCGTCCACCGGCACCGGGCCGTTCCTGGAATCGGTCCGCTCCCGCCAGGCGAACGCCCTGCGCATCGGCGTCATGACGGTGGGCCTGCTCTACTCCGGACTCCTCGTCGCCACGGGAACCTTCAGCCCCTTCCTGTACTACCAGTTCTGAGCCGGTGCGGGGTGTGAGGTGCGTGGATGCGGGGACGAGGGGTGCGGGGCGCCGCTAACGTGTGCGATGTGTCGAGGACGGAACCGACCGAGTTACCAGCGGTCCACGAGTCGTGGCTGCCCCGCGAGCACCCGATGCACCGGCCGAGGCACGGCAGGCGGCAGCGGGCGGCGCTGGTGTGCGCGCTGCTGTTCCTCACCGCCCCGTTCAGCACCTGGTTGCTCGGAGCCCGCGCCGAGCAGCTGGAGAACCGGCCGCTGGCGGAGTTCCCGGGCATCACCGAGGGCTGGGGCTTCCTCACCGGCCTGAGCCCCTGGGCCGCGGAGAACCTGCCGTTCCGCGGGCCCGCCGTGCGCTCGGTGCACGGCATCAGCCAGGGCGTGTTCGGGGAGCAGGCCCGGTTGGAGGCCGGCACCCACAGCTCACCCGTCGGCACCGGCAGCGATCAGGAGCAGTCCCGGCCGCCGCTGAACGAGAGCGTCTTCCCGAAGGTCATCGAGGGCAAGGCGGGCTGGCTCTACCTCGGGCACGACGTCGCCTACCCCTGCACGCCCAAGCGCGGCGCGGACGAGGTGATCGCGGGTCTGCGGCGGTGGCGCCAGGTCGTCGAGGCCTCCGGGCGGCGGTTCGAACTCGTCATCGCACCCGACAAGTCGACGATGTACCCGGCGAACCTGCCCGAGAACTACGCCGGGAAGGACTGCGCGGGCCGGGCCCGGCAGGAGTTCTGGCAGCGGATCCCGGGCGAGACCGGCGCGCTGGACATGCGGGAGCCGCTGCGCGAGGTCGCCGACCGGAACGGTCGGGCGATCTACCACGACATCGACACGCACTGGACTCACGAGGGCGGCATCACGATGGTCTACCAGCTCGCCGAGCGGCTCGCCCCCGGCAGCACGGCGACCTGGAAGGTGCTGCCGAGCCGGGCGTACCCGCACTCCGCGGACATCCCCGACCTGCTCGGCCAGAGCCGCACGGTGCCGATCCAGGCGTACTCGTTGGCACCCGACGGAGGGGCGGACAACACGCGGTTCCGGCCCAGCGACTTCCACGAACCGCTGCGGCTGGAGTCGGAGGTGAAGCCCGGCATGATCGACCAGCCGACGCGGATGGTGGGGGACTCGTTCACCCAGTTCGCCAGCCCGTACCTCGCGGCCACCTTCTCCGACATCGCCGTCGTGCACCCGGAGGAGATCGCGAAGCGCCCGCAGGAAACGGGTGCGCTGCTGGCCGAGGGCGACGTGGTGACCTTCGAGCTCTCCGAGCGGTTCGTCTCCGGCGGGCGCTACGACCTGCTCGACCCGGCGGTCGCCGACCAGGTGGGCGCGATCCTCGCCGCCGACCCGCGCTGAGCTCAGCGGGCGGTGCGCACCGCCTGGACGGCGGCGCCGACGAAGGCGAGGTTGAACACCAGGTGCACCGCCACCAGCACCCGCGCGGGCTGCGAGACGGCGTGCGCGTCGCCGAAACCGACGGTGCTCGTGATCGACAGGGCGAAGTACAGCGCGTCCACCTTCGTGCGCAGCGAGGCGACCGAGCCCGGCCAGTGCTCGTTCAGGCCGAAGTACACCGCGGCGAAGAACAGCACCGCCAGGTACAGGGCGAGCAGCACGCCGGTCAGCGCCACGCCTCCCGTGCGGAACCGGCGGACCTGCCGGACGATCAGCACGGCCACCGCGCTCAGGCCGAGCACGAACGAGGTGGTGAACCCCCAGGTGTTCGTCAGGTCGAACACGTCGAACGGGAGCAGGAAGTAGCCAACGGAGCACAGCGCCAGGGCCGCCACGTTGACCACCGCACCGCGCAGCAGCGCGTTCCGGGAGCCGGGCGAGAACACGGACCCAGCCTGCCCCCGCCCCCGCGCCGGCACCGACCGGACCTCACCCACCCGAGCCACCCCGATCCAGTGAGCCGAACGCGATTTCTCGAGAATTCGCCCCACCCCACGCCCCGCGACCCGCGATTTCGCGAGAAATCGCGCACCCCCGGGCGGCGGGAGGGGAATTTCGCGAGAAATCGCGGGTCGGGTACATCGCCGCAGGTCGGGCGGTGCGGGTGGTGCGTGGTCGGGCGCGTTCGGGAGCGATTTCGTGAGAAATCGCGGCGGGGGCGGGCGGGGACGGCTGGGGCGGGCGGGGTCAGGCGGGGGCGCGGGAGATGCGGCGGAGGCGGATGTTGCCCGCCGCCCGGCAGACCAGGTAGATCGCGAAGGACAGGATCGTGACGAAGGCGCTCACCGGCGCCCCGGGCGCCAGCGAGAGCAGGATGCCGCCGAGCACGGCGACCTCCGCGAACACCACCGCGAGCACGGTGGACAGCAGCGGGCTCGCGGTGATCCGCGCGGCCGCCGCCCCCGGCGTGACCATCAGCGCCAGCACCAGCAGCGCCCCCACGGTGTAGACCCCGAGCGCCGTCGCGACCCCCACGAGCACCGCGAACAGCGGAGTGAGCAGCCGGGCCGGAACGCCGCGCGCCGCGGCCACGTCCGGGTCGACGCTGGCGAACAGCAGCGGCCGGTAGACGACCGCCAGCACCACGAGCACGACCGCCGCGCTCCCCGCGAGCAGCGCCACGTCGGCGGAGTCGACCCCGACGATCTGCCCGATGAGCAGGCTGAACTTGTTCGCGGTCCGCTCCGGGTTCAGCCACAGCAGCAGGACACCGAGGCCGAGTCCGAAGGAGAGGATCGCTCCGATCACCGAGTCCCGCTCGCCTCCGCGCTGCCCGAGGAACCCGAGCAGCAGCGCGGCGACCACGGCTCCGCCGAGCGCACCCACGCCGACGCTCGCGCCGAGCAGCAGCGCCGCGGCCGCTCCGGTGAAGGCGAGCTCCGCGGTGCCGTGCACAGCGAAGGACATCTTCCGCGCCACCACCAGCGGCGCCAGCGCCCCGGACACGAGTCCGAGCGCGGCCGCCGCCAGCAGCGCCTGCTGCACGAAGGGGTAACCGAGCAGATCCAGCGTGAGACCGAAGTCGAAGAACCGTTCCAGGGCCTCGCTCAGCGCTTTCATGCGGTCTCCGCGACGTGGTGATCTGCTTCATCGGTGCCGGTGACGACGAGCCGTCCGCCGACCCGGGCCACCTCGACGTCGGAGCGGTACAGCTCCGAGAGCGTCGCGGAGGTCATCACCTCGTCGGGCGTGCCGATCCGGAACCGGCCGTCGACGAGGTAGAGGATGCGGTCCACCAGCGGCAGCACCGGGTTGATCTCGTGGGTGACGAACAGCACCGCCGCGCCGGTCTCCCGGGCCTGCCCGGCGATCAGCCTGCTCACGTTGCGCTGGTGGGCGATGTCCAGGGAGAGCAGCGGTTCGTCGCACAGCAGCACGTCCGGCTCGCCCACCAGCGCCTGCGCCACCCGCAGCCGCTGCTGCTCGCCGCCGGAGAGCAGACCGAGCGGCATCCGCGCGTACTCGGTGGCTTCCACCGCGCGCAACGCCCGCTCGACCCGCTGTCGGCGCTCCTTGCGCCCGCGGAAGCCGATGCCCCAGTGATGCCCGTCCAGCCCGAGCCCGACCAGGTCGCTCCCGCGCACGGTGAGCGTCGGGTCCACGGAGCGCTGCTGCGGGATGTAGCCGATGCGGGAGCTGCCGCGCCGGGCCGGCTCCCCGGCCACGTGCACCTCGCCCCCGCTGAGCGGCTGCAACCCGAGCAGCACCCGCAGCAGGCTGGTCTTGCCGGATCCGTTCGGGCCGAGCACCGCGAGGAACTCGCCGGGGTGCACGTCGAGGTCGAGCCCGTCCCACAGCGTCCGGGTGCCGTAGGACAGGCGAGCGCCGCGGAGCCGGACCGCCGGGTCGCGGCCCGAGGCGGCGGTGCGGTCCGGGGGTGCGGTGTCGGTGCTGGGTTCCACGGTGGGCTCTCGGATCTGTCGTGGGAGCGGGCGGGCGGTCAGGGCTGGGCGGGCAGCGCGTCCCGCAGCGCCGAGATCTGACCGTCCATCCAGCGCACGTAGTCCACGCCGGGCGGCAGCGTCTCGGTCATCTCGACGACCGGGGTCCGATTCTGCTCCGCGGCCTCGCGCACCGACTCGGTGACCGGGGATTCGGTCTGCGGGTTGTAGATCACGGCGGCGGCGCGACGGGACTGCACCGCGTTCTGGATCTCCGCGACGGCGGCGGCCGAGGGGTCGTTGCCCGACTCGACGGAGTGCACGAACGAGGGCGGGGTGATGTCGGTGAGCCCGGCGGCCTCGACGAGGTAGTGCGCGACGGGTTCGGTCACGATGACCTCCCGGCCGTGCTCGGTGGCGGAGATCTCCTGAACGCGGCCTTCGAGGCCCTCGATCTGCTCGCCGAAGCGGGCGGCGCCGTCGCGGAAGGACTGGGCCTGCTCGGGGCGCAGCTCGCCGAGCTCGGCGGCGATGCGGTCGGCGGTCTCGCGCACCACGTGCAGGTCGTACCAGACGTGCTCGTTGCCGGAGTGGTCGTGACCGGCGTGCTCGTCCGCGCCGTGCGCTTCAGTGCCGTGCTCGTGCTCGTGCTCGTCCGCACCGTGCTCCTCGGTGCCGTGCTCGTGCTCCTCGGCGGCGCCTTCCTGCTCAGGAGCTCCGTGGTCGTGGCCGTGCTCGTGCCCGCCTTCGACGGCCTGCACGGTGGGCTTCTCGGAACCGGAGCCGGCGAGGATCTGCTCGGCGAACTCGTCGTAGCCACCGCCGTTGAGCACGACCAGGTCGGCGTCGCTGACCTTCGCGGCGTCCCGGGGGCTGCTCTCGTAGGAGTGCGGGTCGGCGGCGGGATCGTCGATGATCGACTCGACCTCGACGCCGGGGCCCCCGACGGCCCGGGCCACGTCGGCCCAGACGTTGGTGGTGGCCACGATCTTGAGCGCACCGTCGTTCCCGGCCTGCTCGGAGTCGGCGCTGCCGCAGGCGCCCGCGCCGAGCGCGACGGCGGTGAGGCAGGCCAGCGCGGTTCCGCCGCGCCGGGCGCGGTGGGGGAAGACGGTCATGAACGCACTCCTCGGGGATGCACCGTTGAGGTGGGGCAACCGGAGCCGGTGGGCTCGCGGCGACCGCAAACGGAAACCGTTGTCATGTTCACCGTACGCCGGGAGTGAGTGGTCGAACCAGCCTCCGGGCGGGATCGCTGATGTGAACATGACAACGCTTCGCATTATCGCTCCGCGCTGTCCCCGCCGGTGCGCGCGCCCCCCGGACAGCACGATGCCCCCGCCGGGGAACGGGGGCATCGTGGCCGAGCGGAACGCGGAGATCAGGCGGTCAGCCGGGTGCCGTCGTCGGGGCGGAAGAGGTGCACCTCGCCGGCGTCCCGCAGCGCGACCTTGACCTTCTGGCCGAGGGCGGGCGGGGTGCGGCCGTCGGTGCGGACCACGAACCGCTCCGGGGACCCGCTGACCTGGATCGTGCCGTGCACCAGGGCGTCGGCGCCGAGCTCCTCGACGAGCTCGACGACCATCTCCATGCCCTTCTCGTCGTCGCCGGAGACCAGGCTCAGCGCCTCCGGGCGCACGCCGAAGGTCACCTCCTTGAGCCCGTCCGCGGCGGTCAGGGCGGCGCGGGTCAGCGGAATGGTCTGCCCGTCCAGCTCGGCGCCGGCCGCGGACAGCGGCACCGTCTTGAGGTTCATCGCGGGCGAGCCGATGAACCCGGCGACGAAGGCGTTGCGCGGGTTCTCGTAGAGCTCGCGCGGGCTGGCGACCTGCTGCAGGAGGCCGTCCTTGAGCACCGCGACCCGGTGGCCCATCGTCATGGCCTCGACCTGGTCGTGCGTCACGTAGATCGTGGTGGTGGCCAGTCGCTTCTGCAGGGCCGCGATGTTCGCGCGGGTCTCCACGCGGAGCTTGGCGTCCAGGTTGGACAGCGGCTCGTCCATCAGGAAGACGCTGGGCTCCCGCACGATGGCGCGGCCCATCGCGACGCGCTGGCGCTGGCCGCCGGAGAGCGCCTTGGGCTTGCGGTCCAGGTACTTCTCCAGGTCGAGCATCTTGGCGGCCTCGGTGACCTTGGCCCGGATCTCGTCCTTCGGCGTCTTGCGCAGCTTCAGCGCGAAGCCCATGTTGTCCGCGACCGTCATGTGCGGGTACAGGGCGTAGGACTGGAAGACCATGGCGATGTCGCGGGCCTTCGGCGGGGTGTTGGTGACGTCCTGGCCGCCGATCGTGATGGCGCCCTCGTCGATGTCCTCCAGGCCCGCCAGCATCCGCAGCGCGGTGGACTTGCCCGAGCCGGACGGCCCGACGAGCACCAGGAACTCACCGTCGTCGATCTGGAGGTCGAGTGCGTCGACGGCTCGCACGGGTGGGTTGCCGGGGTAGAGGCGTGACGCCTGGACGTAAGCGACCTCGGACATGTGTGACGCACCTTTCACTTACTCGGGTTAAGCACAACCTAGCGCTTAACCGCGTTCAGGTCACCCCCTCGGGGGATGCGAATCGAATCGTGATTAATCGGGCGCCGCCCCGAGATCGTTGCCGTTCGGCAATGGGATCTGCATCTCGGCGGCTTCACCGCCGGGTACTGAACCGTTACGGTTCCTCCATGGCTCGGTCAACGAATGCCCGACGGCCTGCGACGCTGGCTTCGCTCGCGGCGGAACTCGGGGTCTCCAGGACCACGGTGTCGAACGCGTACAACCGCCCGGACCAGCTCTCCCCGGAGCTGCGGAAGCGGGTGCTCGACACCGCGCGCAGGCTCGGCTACCCGGGCCCCGATCCGGTGGCCCGCTCGCTGCGCACCCGGAAGGCGGGCGCGGTCGGGCTGCTGCTCACCGAGAACCTCTCCTACGCCTTCCGCGATCCGGGTGCCCTCGGCTTCCTGGAGGGTCTCGCCGTCGCCTGCGAGGACGCCGGGCACGGGTTGCTGCTCATCCCGGCCAGCCCGGAGCGCGAGGACGTCGCCTCGGTCCACCGCGCGGGCGTCGACGGTTTCGTCGTCTACTCCGTGCCCGACGACGACCCGCACCTGGCCGCCGTGCTGGAGCGGCCGGTGCCGGTGGTGATCTGCGACCAGCCGCGCCTGGACCAGGTGGACTGGGTCGGCCCGGACGACGAGAGCGCCGTGAAGGTGCTCGCGGAACATCTGATCGGGCTGGGGCACCGCCGCATCGGGGTGTCCTGCATGAGGCTGGCGCGCGGCCGCAACGACGACGTCGCCTCGGTGCACCGGCAGGCCAACGCCAGCTTCCACGTGCAGCGCTCCCGGCTCACCGCGCTCGCGGCCGCGTTCAGCGAGGCCGGGGTCGACTGGTCGCGGGTGCCGGTGGTGGAGCGCTTCGACCACACCACCGAGATGGGCGCCTCCGCCGCCGCGCAGCTGCTGGAGATGGACCCGGAGATCACCGCGATCATCTGCACCTCGGACATCCTCGGCCTCGGCGCCCTGGAAGAGGCGCGGCGCCGCGGGTTGCGGGTGCCCGACGACCTCACGATCACCGGCTTCGACGGGATAGCCGAGGCCGAGCGGGTGGGCCTGACCACGGTGCGCCAGCCCGTCCTGGAGAAGGGCCGCGCCGCCGGCCGCCTGCTGCTGGACACCAGCGAGCCCGGCCGTCCGCGCGACGTCGTGCTGGAGACCAGGCTGCTCACCGGCACCACGGCGGCCCCGCCCCGGGCTGCCGAGGAGCGCTGGTTCGGGCCGTGACTCAGTAGTTCTGCCACTCGCCCCTGGAGTACTCCAGGATCGTCGGGTGCAGGAGCGTCGACGGCTCCAGCCCCGGGATCCGCGAGCGGTCCGGGGGGAACGCGGCGCTCGCGGCGAGGGTGTCCGCGTCCAGCGAGCGCAGCGGCGGCGCGTCCGCGGGCAGCGCCAGCTCTGGTGCCGCGCCCACCGCGCCCAGGTGGAAGCCCCACTCGCCGAAGCTGGGGACCGAGACCTCGTAGGGCGTCGTGGCCAGTCCGGCCTCGCGCATCGTCGCCTCGATCGCCCAGAACGCCTTCGGCGCGAAGTACGGGGAGCCCGACTGGACCGCGACCCGCGCGTGCCCGGCCATGGCCTGCTCGACCAGACCGTAGAACTCCGCCGAGTACAGCTTCGCCGTCGCCGTCGAATCCGGATCCGGCATGTCCACGATCACCGCGTCGAACCGCTCCCGGTTGTCGCGCAGCCAGCTGAAGGCGTCGGCGGCGACCGGGTGCACCCGCGGGTCCGCCAGGGCGTGCCGGTTCAGCGCCGAGACCCGGGGATCCTCGCGAGCCAGCCGGAGCATCGCCGGGTCCATCTCCACCAGGGTCACGTCCCGCACATCCGGGTAGCGCAGCACCTCCCGCAGCGCCAACCCGTCCCCACCGCCGAGCACCAGCACCCGGGAGCGCGGGCCGGACAGCAACGGGTGCACCAGCGCCTCGTGGTAGCGGTACTCGTCCACCGAGCTGAACTGCAGGTCGCCGTTGAGGTAGAGCCGGGTGTCGGCCGCCCCGGACAGCGCCACCGACTCGGTGAGCACGATCTCCTGGTACGGCGTGCGCTGCGACTGCACCACCGGGTCCCGGTAGAGCGCCTGCCGCGCGGTCACCTCGAAGTCGTCGGCCAGCGCGAAGGCGGCACCCAGCACGCCCGCGACCAGCACCGACGCGCTCACCAGCACCAGGGTGGCCCGCTTGGACAGCTCGCGGCGGAACACCACCAGGACCAGGCCCAGCCCGGCCGCGGCGTTGAGCATCCCCACCAGCAGCGCGCCCTGCAGCTGCCCGAACAGCGGCAGCAGCACGAACGGGAAGGCGAGCCCGCCGAGCAGCCCGCCCACGTAGTCCGCGGCGAACAGGTCCGCCACCGCCGAGCCGGCGTCCTGCGCCCGGATCCGCTGCAGCAGAACCATGAGCAGCGGGATCTCCGCGCCGATCAGCGCCCCCAGCGCCAGCGCCGTCACGATCAACGCGGGCGTGTAGAGGCTCAACCAGGCGAACGCCGCGTAGAGGCCGAGCACGCTGAGGCCGCCCAGCAGCGCCAGCAGCACCTCGATCCCGGCGAACGCGGGCGCCGCCCAGCGCTGCAGCGGCTTCGCCGCGAGTGCGCCCACGCCCATCGCGAACACCATCAGCGACAGCACGATCGACGCCTGCCCGACGGTGTCGCCGATCAGGTAGCTGCCCAGCGCGACCAGCGCGAGCTCGTAGACCAGCCCGCAGGCGGCGCACAGGAACACCGCGACCAGCACGGCGATTCGGGCCGCCCGGCCGCGCGGGGCCGGCTCGGGCGCGGCGGTCTCCCGCGCGGACTCGGCGGTGGTGGTCATCGCGTCACCAGATGGCGGCGGCCATGATGATCGCGATGACCACGTGCGCCCCCGCCGACACCCAGGTGCCCGGGTGCAGGTCGGGGGAGGCGAGCTCCTCGCCGAGCTTGCCCGGGGTGAGGGCATCGATGATCAGGAACGACACGCTCATCAGCACCAGGCCGAGCAATCCGTAGGTCACGGTGCCCGCCAGGCCGAGGACCAGGTCGTTGGCGCTGGCGGCGATCGCGGTGACGAGGATGATGCCGACGCCGAACAGCCCCGAGACCAGCAGCAGCGCCGCGTTCGGGTTCCGCTGCACCCAGATCAGGTCTCGCAGCCGCCCGGGCGTGGCGAGGTCGACGAGCAGGTAGCCGAACACCATCATCAACATGCCGATCACGCCGTAGGCGACTGCGGCCACCAGGCCGGAGAGCAGTTCGTGGAGCAAGATCGTTTCGCCCTTCTCGTGGGTGGGTCTGTCAGACGCGGTCGGTCACTTGCCGGTGCCCGGGCCGCCGCCGCGGAAGGTCGCGCCGCGCGTGCTGCTGTTCCAGCCCCAGACGGAGCCCACGTGCGAGTGGTAGTGCCGGTAAGCGCGGTCGGCGTCCATCACGTGCACCACCGAACCCGTTCCGCGCGGCTGGATGATCACCGCGTCGTCGGAGTAGCGCAGGTACACGCCGCTGGAGTCGCTCGTGCGCGCCTGCGGCCGCCACCTGCTCGTGATCTCCTCCGCCACGACCGGAACCGGCTTCGGCGTCGTGTACGCCCGGTTCCCACGGTCGCCTCGGATGTCCAGGGAGGTGGCGCGCTGGTAGTTGCTCGCCACGTAACCGCGGGCGTTCGAACCACCCGCGAACAGCGTGACCGCCGCGATGACCAGGGCTATCACCATGACGATCCCGATCAGCAAGAACCAGAGGCTTCGTCTCACCGCCCGCGCCTCAGCTCTCGACCGGGTAGATGCGGACGTCGTAGCGGCTGAGCTCCTCGCCGGTGCTGGCCTCCCAGCCCGCCTCGCCCCAGGACTCGAAGCCCAGCAGCGAGCCGTCGGCGGCCTCGTAGTCCCGGTAGCGGACGGTGCCCCGCTCGGACAGGCCGGTCGTGGCCTCGCTGCGGAACGTCGCCGTGCCGGACTCGTCGCGCTCGTAGGTGCGGCCGCCGAACTCGACGTGCTTCGGGCCCGGCTCCCCGGCGTCCTCGACCGGGGTCCACAGCGTCAGCTCCAGATCCGGGTCCTCCTCGACCGCCAGCCAGCGCTGCTCGCCCTTCGCGTCGTCGAGCAGGTGCTCGGCCCAGCCCCAGCCGCCCTCGTCCAGCCGCAGCGTCCCGCGCACGGTGTAGCTCTGGCCGCGTACCTCCACGATGTCGCCGGCCTTCAGCTGCCGCGGGTCGCCGCGCAGCGAGTCCTGGTCGCCCGTGTGGAACGGGTCGGTCGGCCCCGCTGCCGCGCGCTGCGTCGGCCGGGTGCGGCGGTACAGCAGCACCAGGCTCGCCGCCGCGACGACGACTCCGATGAGGACGATCGCGATCGTCAGTCCGGTCACGTGAGACCCCCCGTGGTCCGTGCGGTCCGCCGCACAGGCTCGACTTGCGGCCGGAGCGTAACCGCCGGATACCACCCGAACGGCGGTTTTCCCGAAATCGTGACCGAACCCGACCCGCCCAGCCCCACCACCCCGACCCCCGCACCGCGACACCCGGCCCCGCGATTTCGCGAGAAATCGCGCCCCCACACTCGCGCCGGGGGCGATTTCTCGCGAAATCGGGGCCACCACCCACGACCCAGCGATTTCGCGGGAAGTCGCGCCCCGGCACGCCTGGGTCGGGGCGATTTCGCGGGAAATCGCGGGGTGGGCGTGCGTTGTCGCGGTGGGGGTGAGGGACGAAACGGGCCGCCCCCGGAAGTGGAGGCGGCCCGTTCGGTTCGGCTCGGGGAGCCGGGTGCTACTGGGACAGGAGCTGAGCGCAGCGGATGAGACCCAGGTGGGAGTAGGCCTGCGGGTGGTTGCCCAGCGAGCGCTCCGCGATGGGGTCGTACTCCTCGGCGAGCAGCCCGGTCGGCCCGGCGGTGTCGACGATCTGCTGGAACAGCTCCTCGGCCTCGGTGCGCCGCCCGATCAGCAGGTACGCCTCGATCAGCCAGGCCGCGCAGAGGTGGAAGCCGCCCTCGTCCCCCGGGAGCCCGTCGTCGCGCCGGTACCGGTACACGGTGGAGCCGCTGCGCAGCTCCGACTCGATCGCGGTCACGGTGGCGCGGAAGCGCTCGTCGGAGGGCTCGATCAGCCCGGACAGGCCCACGTGCAACGAGGCGGCGTCCAGGTCGGAGCCCTCGTAGGCGGTGGTGAACGCCTGCACGTCCGGCTGCCAGCCGTTCTTGATGACGTCCTGCGCGATCTCCTCGCGCAGCGCGCCCCAGCCCTCCTCCACCGGGCGGTCGTACCGCTCGGCGAGGGCGATGGCGCGGTCCAGCGTCACCCAGCACATCACCTTGGAGTAGACGTGGTGCCGGGGCTGGTCGCGCTCCTCCCAGATGCCGTGGTCGGGCTCGACCCAGCGGTGCGAGACCGCGTCGGCCATCGCCTTCACCAGCTCCCAGTCGCGGTCCCGCACGCCGCCGGTGGCCACCGCGAGGTGCGCGACGAGCTCCACGACCGGCCCGAACACGTCGAGCTGGACCTGCTGGTCGGCGAGGTTGCCGACGCGCACCGGCCGCGAGCCGGCGTAGCCGGGCAGGCTGTCGATCACGGCCTCCGGCCCGAGGCTGGTGCCCTGCAGGGTGTAGAGCGGGTGCAGCCGCTCCGGCCCGGGCAGCGTCTCCAGCACGGCGTGCAGCCAGTTCAGGAAGCCCTCCGCCTCGGCGGTGGAGCCGAGAGTGACGAGCGCCTGCGCGGTCATCGCGCCGTCCCGGAGCCAGCAGTAGCGGTAGTCCCAGTTGCGGACGCCGCCGATCTCCTCGGGCAGCGAGGTGGTCGCGGCGGCCATGATCCCGCCGGTGTCGGTGTTGCACAGCCCGCGCAGCGTCAGCGCGGACCGGCCCACCAGGTCCCGCTCGAGGGCGGGCAGCGTCAGGGTCTCCAGCCAGTCCGACCAGTAGACGTCGGCGGCGGTCCGGCGCTGCGGCTCGGACTGCTCGGACGGGGTGAGGTCCTCGGTGCCGCAGCGCAGTTCCAACACGATCGGGGCCGCGTCCGAGGCCTCCACGACGGCCGAGGCCGACTCGTGCATCCCGTCGGAGGTGATCTCCCACTGGACGCCGGGCGAGTACAGCACCATCGGCTCGGAGGTGCCCATCACGCGCAGGCCGCCGGCCTCCGGGCGCAGCCGGACCGGGACCTGGCCGAACTCGGGGCGCGGGGCGAACTCGATGCTCGCCGTGCTCCCACCGGTGATCACCCGGATGAGGTCGGTGCGGTGCCCGTCGACGCCGTGCTCCAGGTAGTCCGTCACCAGGAGCCGGGACCAGCGGGTCTCGACGGTCATGGTGCCGGGGACGTAGCGCTGCCCGAGCGGCAGCGGGCTGCGCGGCGCGGCGTTGCCGCCGTGCGGGCGGATGCTGAAGTGCCCGGCGGTGGGCCCGCCGAGCAGGTCGGCGAACACCGCGGCCGAGTCCGGACCGGGGTGGCACATCCACGTGAGCCGCGCGTCCGGGGTGACCAGCGCGACGGTGCGCTCGTTGGACAGCATCGTCAGCCGCTCGATCGGCGGGGCCTGCTCGCCGTAGAGCCAGGTGCGCCGCTCCTCCATGAGGAACGCCAGCGCGGTGGCGACCTGCGTGGTGTCGGCGACGCGGAAGTCGGCGAGCGTGTCGCCCTCGCCGACCTTGATGCCGATGTCCGGTCCGTGCAGCCGGGAGAAGGCCTTCTCATCGGTGACGTCGTCCCCGAGGAAGATCGCGGCGGTGGCGGCGACCTGGTGGCGCAGCGTGTCGAGGGCGTTGCCCTTGTCGGTCTGCACCACGGCCAGCTCGATCACGGCCTTGCCGTCGGTGACCTGGACGCCTTCCCAGGTCGCGGGGCCCGAGCGGACCTGGTCGAGGACCTGCTGCGCGACGGCGTCCTCGGCGCGGCGCACGTGCACCGCGACGCTGGCGGGCTTCGCCTCCAGCTGGACCCCTTCGTGGTCCGCGACGATCTCCTGCAGCCCGCGCTGCAGGCGGGTGCGCAGCTCGGTGGCCTGCGGTTCGAGCTCGTGCACGAAACCGGCGTCGAACTCGGAGCCGTGGCTGCCGACGAGGTGGACCTCGGAGGGCAGCCTGGACAGCGTGGCCAGGTCGCGCAGGGCGCGGCCGGAGATCACGGCGGTGGTCGTCGCGGGCAGCGATGCCAACGAGCGCAAGGCGTGCACCGATTCGGGGAGCGGCTTGGCCGCGTTCGGGTCGGCCACGATCGGGGCGAGGGTGCCGTCGTAGTCGCAGGCGACCAGCAGTCGAGGGGTGCGCGCGAGCTGCACGATGGTGCGGCGCAGCTCGGCGGGGAGAGCTTCGGCGGTCAACGCCATACTCCTCTGGGGCGGTCGGACGGGTCTACGGGATCGATCCGGTGGGCGGCCTGCCAGTCGGGTCCGGGGATGGTTCCCGCTGCGCGCCCGCCGGCGAGCCTCGTGGGCCTCGCGTGGTGGCTCCCGTTCTCCGGAAAGCCCGCGATGCCAGCATTAGTTGGTGGGCGTGCCCAATGCTTCGAGAAATGATCGCGCCCAGCGATCAACATCATGAGTGAGCACCTGCCTACGCAATGCTCGCATCCTACGGCGGCCTTCGGCCTGCTCGATGTCGAGGGCGGACAGCAGCGCTTCCTTGACCCCGTCAAGGTTGTGCGGGTTCACGAGGAAGGCGCTGGTGAGCTCGGCGGCCGCCCCGGCGAACTCGCTGAGCACCAGCGCCCCGCCGAGGTCGTGCCGGCACGCGACGTACTCCTTGCACACCAGGTTCATGCCGTCCCGGACCGGCGTCACGACCATGACGTCGGCGGCGCAGTAGAACGCCACCAGGTCCTTCTTGTCCACCGAGGTGTGCAGGTAGTGCACCGCGGGGTGCCCGACCCGGCCGAACTCCCCGTTGATCCGGCCGACCTCGCGCTCGATGCCCTCGCGCATCTGCTTGTAGTGCTCGACCCGCTCCCGGCTGGGCGTGGCGATCTGGATCATCGCCACGTCCTCGGCCCGGACCTGCCCGTCGGCGAGCAGCTCGTGCATCGCGTGCAGCCGCACGTCGATGCCCTTGGTGTAGTCGAGCCGGTCCACGCCGAGCATGATCCGGCGCGGATTGCCCAGCTCGGCCCGGATCTCCTTGGCGCGCTGCTGGATCTCCTTGCTGCGCGCCATCTGGTCCAGCTCGGACGAGGCGATGGAGATCGGGAAGGCGCCGACCCGCACCGCCCGGTCGCCGACCTGCACCACCCCGGGCCGGGACCGCACGCCGACCTGGCCGCGGCTCGGCTCGAACCCCGCGAGCCGCCGCGCCAGCCACAGGAAGTTCTGCGCCCCGCCCGGCCGGTGGAAGCCGACCAGGTCGGCGCCGAGCAGACCGCGCACGATCTCGGTGCGCCAGGGCAGCTGCATGAACAGCTCGACCGGCGGGAACGGGATGTGCAGGAAGAAGCCGATGCGCAGGTCGGGCCGCAGCTCGCGCAGCATCGCGGGCACCAGCTGCAACTGGTAGTCCTGCACCCACACGGTCGCGCCCTCGGCGCTGACCTCGGCGGCGGCCTCCGCGAAGCGGCGGTTCACCCGCCGGTACGCCTCCCACCACGATCGGTCGAAAACGGGCGGAACCACCACATCGTGGTACAGCGGCCAGAGGGTCGCGTTCGAGAAGCCCTCGTAGTAGTCCTGGAACTCGTCGGACGAGAGCCGCACCGGGTGCAGGTGCAGGTCCTCGTCGGTGAACGGTTCCACGTCGACGTCGGCCACCCCCGGCCAGCCGACCCAGGCCCCGTGCCGGGCGCGCAGGAACGGTTCCAGAGCCGTCACCAGGCCGCCGGGGCTGTGCTTCCAGCGCTCCGTGCCGTCCGGGAGCTTCTCCAGGTCGACGGGGAGCCGGTTGGCCACGACGACGAAATCCGCACGGGCGGGCGTGCTGCCCTTAGTCACCGGTGTGCCTCCTCGGGAGACTTCAGCTGTCTCGGGCGGGATGGGCTGCGCCGGCGGCATCGTGTCCTCCAGCGGCGGGGACCGGCAGCGTCCGGGCTCCGGTCCCGTCCCGGATCACTCACTACCCGCAGGCGAGGCTAGCCAATCTATCCATCGCTCGCGTCGTTCGTGTGGGCCAACCACGCCGAGTTCTTGATCACTCCTGCGCGGCGGCGGCCGGCGTCCCGCGCACCCGACCGGCTCGGCTGAGCGGCTAGTCCGGCGCCGTCCGGGACGCCGGGCGAGGAACCCACCTCATTCGAGGCGGCGGCGGGTGGGGCGAAGCGGGCCGGAGAGGCGGGGGCCGGCCAGCCGGCGCTCCAGCCGCCCGAGCCGGCTGCGGACCGGCTGCGCGAGGTACTCGCCCAGCACGACACCCGCGCCCAGCGCGAGACCGGTCGCGGCCGCCAGCATCAGCGTGGACATCCCCGCCGGGTCGCTGACCACGGCGATCTCGTACAGCCCTCGGTAGGTGGCCAGTCCGGGCAGCAGCGGGGCCACGCCGGAGACCGCGATCACCAGGGCCGGGATCCGCAGCCGTCGGGCCACCACGCCGCCGGTGAAGCCGACGACCGTGGTGGCGATCGCGCCCGCGAGCACCGGGTTCACCCCCAGCGCGGTGGAGGTCAGCGCACCCGACACGCCCGCCGCGACCGCTCCGCCGAGTCCGGCGATCACGAGCGGCCGGGGCGGGGCGTAGCTGGCCAGCGCGAAGCAGGCCGAGGTGGAGGCGCCCGCGAGCGCCTGCACCGGGATCAGCAGCACCGTCGACTCGATCCGAGCGGCGCCCACCGTCTGCAGGAGATTGGCCGTGTCGCCACCGAACTGGTCGAAGATCTGCACCCCCACGTAGAGCGCGAGCACCACCCCGGCGATCAGACCGGCCGACATCAGCGCGAGCTCCGCGATCCGGCCCGCGGCGGTCACGTTGTACCCGGTGATCGCGTCCTGCATCGAGCCGACGACGGTCATCCCGGACAGCAGCACGATGATGCTCGCCGCCACCGCGAGCGCGGGCGTGGGCAACAGCTTGGCCGCGTAGCAGGCCAGCGCGATGCTCGTCGCGATCATGCCGCCGACGGCCTGCTGGAAGAAGAACGGCAGCGCGCGCTTGTTCAGCATCCGGCCGATGCGGTCCACCAGCGCCGTGGCCACCGCGGCCACCGCCGCCAGCCGCGGGTCGCCGCCACCGAGCAGCACGGACAAGGAGGCGGCCATGCCGGCCCAGGCCAGCGTCGCCACCCAGCGGGGGAAGGGGTGCGGGGCCGAGGTGATCCGGTCCAGTTCGGCGTAGGCGTCCGAAGCGGAGATCTCGCCCGCGGTGATCTTGCGGACGAGGTCCTCCACGTCCGCGAGGCGGGTGTAGTCGATGGAGCGGTTGCGCACCACGCGCAGCGAGGTGATCGGCACCTCTTCGGTCCCGCGGTAGCAGGAGACCGTGATCGAGGTGTAGATGACGTCGACCTCGCAGTGCGGCAGGCCGTAGGCGCCGACCACCCCGATGATCGTCGCCGTGACGTCGGAAGCCCCGGCACCGCTGGCCATCTGGACCTCGCCGATGCGCAGGCCCAGGTCCATGACCAGGTGAACGGTTGATTCCTCGGGCAGTGCCGGCCCGTACACGGCGTTGCGGGTCCCGACCGTCTCGACCGGGTCGCGCCGCCGCAGCACACCACGGGCGCGCTGCGTGATTCCCACCGCAGACCTACCTTCCTGCTCGCCGCCCCGCGGCGGCCGTGTTGATCGTCCCCTCGGCCATCGGCCCGCGCGGTGCGGCCGTTGCACGTCCTGTTGGTGTCCTCCATCACGAGCCTGACACCCAGGGCCTGCGCGGCTCCGAGCGAGGGCGGACCCGGTCCGGCCGCCTGCCCGGGGCGGTCCGGTGCCGATTACGATGTGCGCGCGCGGCCACGCCGTGCGTGCCGCTGTAGCTCAGTTGGTAGAGCACCCGCCTTGTAAGCGGACGGTCAGGGGTTCGAGTCCCCTCAGCGGCTCACATCCGGCGGGCGCGTGGTCGGGGAGGGGCTGAGCGGCGTCGAAGGGGCACGACGTCGCGGACGGGAACACCCGGCGGGGGCCGGCGGTCGGTGGCCGGTGGACTCGCCGCTTCCAGTGAGTTCGGACGTGGGCGCCCGCGGCGCGGGAACCGGCTTCGGCGGGCCGACCGGTGCGGCCGCGGGTGCGACCCGCCATTTCGCCTCCTGATGATCGGTGATCCGCGGCCGGATCTGTACTACCCGATCGAGCGACGACTCGGTACCCCCGTGCCCGCGGCGGTGTGCCGTCCGATCACGGCAGCGGGGTGACCAGCACCCGGACCGCGGTGGTGGCGCTGCCCGCGGCGCGGTGACCCGACCGGGGTGGATCGACCTCGCCCCCGGGAGCGCGCGTGCTCGCGTGGGACGGGTCCGGCGCGACCTCCGAGGGCGAGTCGCCGGTGCTGAGCCGCCGTCCGCCACCTCGTCGCCCCGGTCGCGCAGGTCCGGCGGGGCGGCGGAGCTCCGGCGGCCGCTTCGCTCAGCCGGCCGGCTGGATGACGCCGAAGACGGCCCACGCCGGGTCGCGCACGACGGCGAAGCGGCCCGGTTCGATCTCGTGCGGTCCGTTGAGCACCGCACCGCCCAGGCGGGCGAGTTCGTCGAGCGAGCGGTCGAGGTCGGCCACCGCGAAGTACGCGAGCCAGTGCGGCGGCACCTCCGCGGGCCAGTCCTCGCCGATCCGGATCATCCCGCCGATCTCGCGGTCGCCCAGCCGGAACACCCGGTAGTCCGCGCCGCCGATCTGACGGGCGACCGCCTCCCAGCCGAAGACGGCCGAGTAGAACTCGGTGGCCCGCTCGGGGTCGCGGGTGGCGAGTTCGTGCCAGCACGGGGTGCCGGGCTCGTTGACGGTGCCCGAGCCGAGGTGTTCGCGGGCCTGCCACAGCGCGATGTCCGCCCCGGTCGGGTCCGCGCAGAGGGCCATCCGGCCGGCGTCGAAGACGTCCACCGGCCCGGCTCGCACCTGGCCGCCCGCGCCGCGCACGGCCTCGGCGGTGGAGTCGGCCGACGTGGTGGCGACGTAGGTCGTCCAGAACGTCGGTCCCGGCGGGCGCTCGTCGCTCGGGCCGATGCCCGCGATCGGTCGGCCCGCCAGCGTGCAGACCCGGTAGCCGCCCGCGTCGGGTCCCGAGTCGTGCACGGTCCAGCCGAACAGCTCGGCGTAGAACTCCGAGGTCGTGCCGGGGTCGGGTGCGCTGAGGTCGACCCAGCAGGGCGTGCCGGGCCGGTACGAGGTGATCTCCATGAGCGTCTCCGGGGCTGGTGGTGAAGGGCCGCGCGGCTATTGACGGTCTGGTGCGCCCGGGGGTCATAGTGGGCACCCGATTGTTGTTTGGATCCTTCTAACGGCGCATCTCGATCAGGATTGATCACGAAGCGCAGTGGCGAATTGTGACCAATTGGTTGACCCATTACCTGTTCGGGTGAGGTGATGTGGCGACCTGTCCGTCCCCACAGCGTTTCGCTGCTACCCAGAGGAGATCAGCGTGTCCCTGGCACGAGTGCTGACCGGCGCCGCCGGCGTGGCCCTGGCCGCCGCCGCCTTCGCCGCCCCCGCCCAGGCCGCCGCTCCCGCGGCGCCCGCCCCGTCGTCCGACATGCAGCCGATGATCATCGACGGCGAGGAGGCGACGGACGCTCCGTGGGCCGCCCGCCTGCTCAACGCCGGCCAGGAGGCCTGCACCGCGACCGCGATCTCCGCCGACTGGGTGCTCACCGCGCAGCACTGCGTCGAGGGCGCCGGTGACGACATCAGCTTCAAGATCGGCAGCCTCAACCAGCACGAGGGCGAGGAGTACAAGGCCAAGGCCGGGGGTGTGCACATCCACGACAGCGTGGACCTCGCGCTGGTCAACGTGGACCACGCGATCAACGTCGACTTCGCCCCGCTGGGCAGCAGCGGCGACGTGAGCGTCGGGGACACCGTCCAGACCTACGGCTGGGGCGCCACCTGCACCGACCAGCCCGAGGCGCAGTGCCAGGCGGAGAACCTCAAGGTGGCCGACGTCGACGTCACCGACATCGCCTGCACCGACTACCGCGGGGGCACCGCCGTGTGCGCCAGCCGCGGCAACGGCATCCCGGCCGGTGGGGACTCGGGCGGCCCGATGTTCTCCAACGGCGTCCAGGTCGGCGTGGCCTCCACCAGCGACCGCGCCACCTCCACCGCGTACACCAACATCACGGAGTACCGCGACTGGATCAAGGAAGTCGCCGGCGTCTGATTCCTCCGGCACCACCCGGTCCGCGTCCGGGGTCGCTGCGGCGGCCCCGGACGTGTGCGTTTCGGTCGCGGAATGTGAGAGCCATCGCACCGCTGGTGGCCGCCAGGCGGGCGAAGATCGCAATTCCGGAGCGCCGGAGCGAAATTCACCCGGGCAATCGGCACGATCTCGGGCGCGCGGACTCCGCGGACGTTTTCGCTGGTCACGGCCGCTGCGCGCGAATTCGATCAGCGCACGGGTAGATCCTTATCATTGCGCTGATGCGCGGCGCAACAATCCTGTCGTGCTCATCACGTGTGAAAACGGGTATCGCCTGGTGGAGGCGTCAAGAAACGGTCACGTACCTGACGCGTTACGGATGTTCTGTTAAGTTGGCACAGCATGACCGGCGACATAACCAGCCATAACGGCGACGGACCGAATGGCGGACGGAATGCGGGGAGCGGTTCTTCCGACTCCGGAGAGATCGGCATTCCGGTCGTCGAGGACGGTCCCGCACTCTACCGGATCACCCGTGATTCGCGCGTGCTCGACGTGAACTCGTCCTACGCCTACCTGCTGTGGTGCCGGGACTTCGCGCGGACCAGCGCGGTGGCGCGGGAGGACGGCGAAGCGGTCGGCTTCGTCACCGGCTACCTGCGGCCCGACGCCCCGGACGTGCTCATGGTCTGGCAGGTCGCCGTGGACGCCTCGCAGCGCGGCCGCGGAGTGGCGGGCAAGCTGCTCGGACACCTGGTCGACCGGCTGGTGCCGGAAGGCGTCCGCTACCTGGAGACGACGATCACGGCCGACAACACCGCCTCGATCAAGCTGTTCTCGGCGCTGGCGCGGGACCGCGGGACCGAGCTGGCGCGCAGCGAGCTCTTCCGCGCGGAGCTGTTCCCCGACGCGCACCTGGGCGAGGACCTGTACCGGATCGGCCCCTTCGCGGCCCCCGGGGCCTCGGTGGGCGAGTCGGTCGCGACGCCGCGTCCGGCGGACTGAGCGCGAGCACGTCCCACAGGCGCGGTCGGTGGCCGCGCAGCACAGCCGAAACGAGTTCCGACCGGCGGGTCTCCCGGCGGGGACCATGACCGATTTGCAGCCGGTGGCCGATCCGGCCGCCGCGAACGGAGGATCGTGAACGACATCTTCGCAAGCCTCGAATCCGAGGTCCGCAGCTACAGCCGCACCTGGCCGACGACGTTCGACACGGCGCGCGGGAGCTGGCTCTACGGCGAGGACGGCACGCCCTACCTGGACTTCTTCGCCGGTGCGGGGGCCCTGAACTACGGGCACAACAACCCGCAGCTGAAGCGCAAGCTGATCGAGTACATCGAGCGCGACGGCGTCACCCACGGCCTCGACCAGGCCACCGCCGCCAAGCGGCAGTTCCTGGAGACGCTCGACGAGAAGCTGCTGAAACCGCGCGGGCTGGACTACAAGGTCCAGTTCCCCGGGCCGACGGGCACGAACTCCGTGGAGTCCGCGCTCAAGCTCGTCCGCAAGATCACCGGTCGCGAGTCGATCATCAGCTTCACGAACGCCTTCCACGGCATGACGCTGGGCTCGCTGTCGGTCACGGGCAACTCGATGAAGCGCGGCGGCGCCGGCATCCCGCTGGTGCACTCCACGCCGATGCCGTACGACAACTACTTCGACGGCCAGTACCCGGACTTCCTGTACTTCGAGCGGCTGCTCGAGGACAGCGGTTCCGGCCTCAACGAACCCGCCGCGGTGATCGTGGAGACGCTGCAGGGCGAGGGCGGCATCAACTCCTCCCGCCCGGAGTGGCTGCGCGGTCTGCGGGAGCTGTGCGACAAGCACGGGATGCTGCTCGTCATCGACGACGTCCAGATGGGCTGCGGGCGCACCGGCCCGTTCTTCAGCTTCGAAGAGGCGGGCATCGTCCCGGACGTCGTCTGCCTGTCGAAGTCCATCGGCGGCTACGGCCTCCCGCTGGCCCTGACGTTGATCAAGTCCGAGCACGACGTGTGGGAGCCCGGCGAGCACAACGGCACCTTCCGCGGCAACAACCCCGCGTTCGTCACCGCCACCGAGGCGCTGAACCTGTACTGGAGCGACGACGAGCTCCAGCGCTCCACCATCGCCAAGGGCGAGCGGGTCGGTCAGGTCCTCGACGAGATCGTCGCGAAGCACGACGGCGCGCTGGCCAAGGGCCGCGGCCTCGCTCGTGGCCTCGGCTTCGAGGACCCCGAGGTCGCGGGCAAGATCTCCAAGGCCGCCTTCGACCGCAAGCTGATCCTGGAGACCTCCGGTCCGCAGAGCGAAGTGATCAAGATCATGCCGCCGCTGACCGTGTCGGATGAAGAGCTCGAACAGGGGCTTCAGATCATCGTCGATTCCGTGCAAGCTGTGCTTGCCTGACACCACGCGCGCGATGGCCGGCCCGGAAGCCCGGGTCGGCCGTCTCGTTCGGCACCACCGGCACCACGAAGGAGGGCATTGTGTTCGTCCGCAGCCTCGAAGAGGTCGAGAACACCGACGACGACATCCAGAGCGAGAACTGGCGCAGCAAGCGCATCGTGCTGGCCAGGGAGAAGGTCGGCTTCTCGGTGCACGAGACCACCCTCTACGCCGGAACCGTGAACGACTTCTGGTACGCCAACCACATCGAGGCCGTCTTCGTGTTCGAGGGCGAGGGCGAGGTCGAGGACAAGGCCACCGGCGAGGTCCACCAGCTCAAGCCCGGCACCCTCTACATGCTCAACGAGCACGACAAGCACCAGGTCCGCCCGAAGACCGACATGCGCACCGTCTGCGTGTTCAACCCCCCGGTGACCGGCCGCGAGGTGCACGACGAGAACGGCGTGTACCCGCTGGTCGTGGAGGACTGATCCGGTAACTCCGGCGCTCCGCCAGAGCCGCCCCCGAACCGCTTCCCCGCGGTTCGGGGGCGGCTCTTCTCATGCCCTCTCGGCGTCTCCGCCGAGCTCCGATGCGTAACGACCGCGCGGCCCGGGTAGCACTGAAGAACCAGGTTGCCGCTGCGGTGCGCGATTTCTCCCGAAATCGCCGGGGGTCCGCGACCGGCCGAGTAACCGAGAAATGGCGGCCGATTTCCGGGAGATCGGGAATCGGCCGCTCCGGCGGTGATTCGCGAAGGAGGCGACACTGATGACCGTCGCGGACGTGACGACTCAGGACCGTTATCCGACCCGGCGCGGTACCGGGTCCGCATTCCTCGAACGCACCGATCCAGTCGTCTGGCCCGGGGTGAGCTCCGGGCCCGCGACGGCGGCCGAGCTCGGCGAGCACGACCGCGACGGCTTCCACGTCGTCCCCGGCCTGCTGTCGCCGGCCGAGGTCCAGGACTACTGGCGGGAGCTCGAACGGCTCACCCGGGACCCCGAGGTCCGGGCCGACGAGCGCACCGTGGTCGAGAAGCACTCGGGCGAGGTCCGCTCCCTGTTCGAGGTGCACCGCACGAGCGGGCCGATCGCCCGGCTGGTGCGGGACCCGAGGGTGCTGGACCGCGCGCGGCAGATCCTGGGCTCGGACGTCTACGTCCACCAGAGCCGGATCAACTACATGCCGGGCTTCAAGGGGACCGGGTTCTACTGGCACTCCGACTTCGAGACCTGGCACGCCGAGGACGGGATGCCCGCCCCGCGCGCGGTGAGCATGTCGATCGCGCTCACCGACAACCACCCGTTCAACGGCGGGTTGATGGTCATGCCCGGAGCGCACCGCACCTACGTGTCCTGCGCCGGACGAACCCCGGGGGACAACTACAAGTCCTCGCTCCGGGAGCAGAAGGTCGGTGTGCCGGCGGAGGAGGACATCACGCGCCTCGGCTACGAGCACGGGATCGAGCAGTTCACCGGCTCGGCGGGCTCGGCGCTGTGGTTCGACTCGAACACCATGCACGGCTCGGGCAACAACATCACGCCGTTCCCGAGGTCGAACATCTTCATCGTGTTCAACAGCGTGCACAACCGGCCGGTGGCGCCGTTCGCGGCGCGGCGGCCGCGGCCGGAGTTCATCGCCGCCCGCGACACCGCCGCGCTCGCCCGGTGACGTGACCACCCGGCCTGGTGCCGGGCCGGGTGGCCGCGGGGGTTGGAATCGTGATCTCCATGGGCGAACCTGGGAGCGGTTCCACGGCGTCCCCGCGTGCGGGGCGGTCCAGGAGAGCGGATGAGCACACTGCACGACCCGGTTCCGGCGGTTCCCGCCGGGATGCGGGACAGCGTCACCACGCCGAGCGCGGCGCGGGTCTACGACTGGTTCCTCGGCGGAGCCCACAACTGGGAGATCGACCGCGCCTTCGGGCGGAAGGTCGTGGAGATCGTGCCCGGTATGAAGGCCTACTGCCGGGAGAACCGGCGCTTCCTCAACCGCGTGGTGCGCTGCGCGCTGGACTCCGGGATGCGGCAGTTCCTCGACATCGGATCCGGGCTGCCGACCGCGGGCAACGTGCACGAGGTGGCCGAGCTGCACCGCCGCTCGGCCACCTCGGGTGACCCGGACGGGGCGCGGGTCGTCTACGTGGACAACGACCCGGTGGTGCAGTCGCTGGGCGGGCTGATCCTCGAACGGGAGGGCGACCAGCGGCGGCACCGCGCGCTGCGCGCCGATCCGATCGCCGATCCCGACGGGTTGTGGCCCCGCCTGGAGGCCACCGGCGTGCTCGACCTGGACGAGCCGATGTGCCTGCTCATGACCTCGATGCTGCACTTCTCGAAGGACGCCGGCCGGCCGCACGCCGCGCTGGACGCGCTCCGGGCGCGGTTGCCGAGCGGCTCGCTGCTGGCGGTCTCGCACTGGACGACCTCGGACGAGACCGAGGAGGAGCGGGAGCAGAACCGGCGACTGGTGGAGGCGTACGAGCGCTCCACGCACCCCGGGCAGCTCCGCACCGCCGAGGAGGTCCGGGCCTTCTTCGGGGACTTCGAGATGTTGCCCCCGGGGCTCGTCTACGCGCCGCAGTGGCGTCCCGACGGCAACGAGGAGTTCGCCGACCCGGCGCGCTCCCGAATGCTCTGCGGCGCGGCCCGCAAACCCTGACCCCCGCCCCGCGAACTCACCCCACCACGCCCACCCGCGATTTCGCGAGAAATCGCGGCCCCCACCCCCGGACACCGGCAATTTCATGAGAAATCGCGGCCCCCACCGAGGGCGAGCCCCCGATTTCTCGCGAAATCGCGGTTCCGGGGGAGGCGTGCGGTCGCCGTCCGGCGGCGCGATTTCTCACGAAATCGCGGGTCCCGGGGGCGGGGAGGTGGTGCGCGGGGGCGGGATCAGGTGGTGGCGGGGGCCGGGTCGAGACCGAGGTAGCGGCGCTCGTTGAACTTCTCGCCCGCGCAGGACGCGCCGATGTCGTGGCCGATGCGCTCGACCACGTCGGCCAGCTCCAGCCGGGACAGCCAGTTGCGCGGGAGCGCGGCCGTGCCGTGCCGGGCGCCGAGCAGCGCCCCGGTGATCGCGGCCGTGCTGTCGCTGTGCCCGGAGTGGTTGGCCGCCAGCCGCAGCGCCGCGGGGAACTGCTCCGGTCGGGGCAGCGCCAGCGCGCAGTACGCGCCGATGGCCAGCGCCTCCGGTCCGATCCAGCCCTGGCCGAGCCGTTCGACGTGCGCGACCGAGGCGCCCATCCGGGCCAGCGAGGAGGCCTCCGCGAGCAGTCCCGCCGTCTCCCCGTCGTCGCGCAGCACCCGGCCGGTCGCCTGGTCCACGGCCTCCGGCAGCCGCCTGCCCTGCACCGCGACGAGGTGCACGATCAGCGAGAGGGTGCCCGCCGAGGCCCAGCCGCCCGCCCCGCCGTGGGTGAGCGCGGCGAGCCGGCAGCCGAGCCCGTAGGCGATGGTCGCGCTCGGCGCGAAGCCGATCGGCGTGCTGCGGTCCACGCCGCCGCAGCCCTTGGAGCTGTTGCGCGGCCGGTCCGGGCTGCCGAGCTCCGGCTCGCCCAGGGCGCGCAGGCTGGTGAGCCCGGGGGCGCGACTGGCGTAGAGCTCGCCTTCGGCGAGCAGGCCGGTCGCGCCCGGCGGCGGCTTGGACTCCTGCTGGGTGATCAGCCAGCGCCGGTAGGCGGCGGTGACCGTCTCGACCGGGCGCCACTGGCCGCCGTTGTTGCCCTGCGTCCAGGCGCTCAGGTAGCCCTCGCCGGTGAACAGCGTCATCTGGGTGGCGTCGCCGAGCAGCGCCTGCGGTGGGGGTTCGGTGATGCCCTGCTCGCCGTGCTCGGCGCGGATGCCGTCCAGCTGCTGGAACTCGACGGGTGCCCCGAGCGCGTCGCCGAGCGCGCCGCCGAGCAGACAGCCCACGGCCCGATCGACCACTGTGGACGGTGTGGGCACGCGGCGGGCTCCTTCTCGGGCGCTGCTTCGACGGTGTCGATCAGGGGCCGACTCTACTGGGCGGTACCGCGGGCCCGGCATCGATCCGGCGTCCGTGAACATCTTCGCCGCGTGAGGCCTGGCACCCCCGGTTCCGGGGCCGGATCCGTGAATGATCAACTTTTCGGGCCTCGGGGTGGCCGGGGGTGAGCGGCGGTGCCGCCGAACGCGCGACGCGGGCGACCCGGCGTTCGGCTGATCGGGTGACGCCATGGCCGGTCCGGGCAGCCGTTGACCCGAAGATCGCTACCGTGTGTCGGCTGCGCCGGGAGTGGACGCCGCGAGCCCGGGTGACCGAAACTGACGAGGATCGAATTCGCAGCGAACGGCAGGTGTCGAGGGGCATGCAGGGGCAGGACGCTACGCCCGCGCGGGGCGGCACCGGCCAGGCGAGCGGTCTGCCCGCGCACGGCTTCACCTTCCAGGTGCTGGGCCCGCTCGAAGTGCGGCTGGACGGTGCGCCGCTGCGGCTCGGCTCCGCCGCCGTCCGCGGCGCGTTCGCCTGCCTGCTCCTGGAGCCGAACCAGCTCGTCTCCATCGACCGGCTCATCGACACCCTCTGGGGTGACGACCCGCCCGCCACCGCCCGGACCATCGTGCACGGGTACATCTCGCGGATCCGCCGCCTGCTGCACGAGCACGGTGACGAGAGCACTCCCGGGCGTCCCGAGATCCTCACCCGCGCCCCCGGCTACCTGCTGCGGATCGACCCCGAACGGGTCGACGCGCACCGCGTGCGGACGCTCATCAACGAGGCGCACGGCAAGGACCCCGCGACCCGCGCGGCACTGCTGGGCGAGGCGCTGCGGCTGTGGCGCGGGCCGGTGCTCTCCGGCATCGCCGCCGAGCGGCTGCCGCAGCTGGTCGGTCCGAACCTCGACGAGCTGCGGCTGCTCGCCCTGGAGGAGCGCATCGCCGCCGAGCTGGAGCTCGGCAAGCACCACCGGCTCGTCGTCGAGCTGTCCGCGCTCGTAGACCACCACCCGTTGCGCGAGCGGCTGACCTACCTGCTCATGCTCGCCGGGTACCGGGCGGGCAACCGCGCCGAGGCCCTCGCCCGCTACCACGCGCTGCGGGAGCGGCTCTCGCACGAACTCGGCATCGACCCCGGTCCCGAGGTGCGCACCCTCTACGAACGGCTGCTGCGCGACGACGAGGCCCTGCTCAGCGGAACCCAGCGGCAGGCCGACCGCGAGGTCGCCCCGGTCGGGCCGGTCCCGGCGGAGCTGCCGCCCGCGGTCGCCGGGTTCGTCGGCCGGGAGCGCGAGATGGCGGTGCTGGACCGGATGGTCGAGCGGGACCGCGGCGACGCCACGCTGCTCGCCGTGCTCACCGGCACCGCCGGCGTCGGCAAGAGCGCGGTGGCGATCACCTGGGCGCACCGGGTCGCCGCCTCGTTCCCGGACGGCCAGCTCTACGCCTCGCTGCGGGGCTTCGACTCCGAACGCGCTCCGCTGTCCCCGGGTGAGGCGCTCACCAGCATGATCAAGACGCTCGGCGTGGCCGCCGACGCCATCCCGGTCGACCTCGACGACCGGGCCGCGCTGTTCCGCTCGTTGCTGGCGGACCGCCGGGTGCTGGTGCTGCTGGACAACGCCCGCGACTCCGAGCAGGTCCGGCCGCTGCTGCCCGGCAGCTCCCGCTCCCTGGTGCTGGTCACCAGCAGGCGGCGGCTGGACGGGTTGGTGGTGCGCAGCGGCGCGCGGGTGCTGCCGTTGGAGACCCTGCCCACCGAGTCCGCGGTCGAACTGCTCGGCCGGGCGGGCGGCATCGACGGCTCCGCCGCGGAACCCGAAGCGGCCCGGGAGCTCGCCGAGCTCTGCGGCGGCCTGCCGCTGGCGCTGCGGATCGCCGCCGCCCGGCTCGCGGCCAACCCGGCGCGCGGCATCGCCGGCCTGGTCCGGGAGCTCACCGACGAGAGCAACCGGCTGCACGCGCTGGACATCGACGACGCCGACACGAGCGTGCGCCGCGCTTTCGACATCTCCTACCGCAACCTGCACCCGTTGCACGCGGCGACCTTCCGGCGGCTCGGGCTCGTGCCGGGGCACACCTTCACCGCGCACGCCGTGGCCGCGGTCTGCGAGACCGACCCGCCCAACGCCTACCGGCGGCTGCGGGCGCTCGCGCTCGCGCACCTGGTGACCGAACCCGAGCCGGATCGCTTCGGGATGCACGACCTGCTGCGGCTCTACGCGCGGGAGCTGCTCACCGCCCCCGAGGACGGCAGACCGGACCACGCGGGCGTCGCCGAGCGCGACGAGAAGGCGTTCACCCGGCTGCTGCACTACTACCTGGTGGTCGCCGACCACGCCCGCCGCTTCCTGCGGCCCGCGCGCGACGACCTCGACCTCTCCGGCGACTCCACCATCGAGCAGCCCGAGATCCGGAACCGGACCGAGGCGCTGGCCTGGTTCGACTCGGAGTGGCCCAACCTGGTCGCCGCCGTGCGCGCCGCGCACGCCCACGGGCTGCACGAGCACGCGTGGCGGCTGGTGCGCTGCCAGTTCAACTACCTGGTGGTGCGCTGCCCCTGGGAGGACTGGATCCAGATCTACACCGTCGGCCTGGAGTCGGCGCGGCTCGCCGCCGACCCGGTCGGGCAGGTGCTCATGCCCGCGGGGCTCGGGGTGGCCTACGCCCGAACCGGCAAGCACGACGAGGCGCTCGCGCACTACGCCGACTCCTACCGCTGCGCCGTCGCCACCGGTGACCCCGGGTGGCTGGCGCTGGCCCAGGTGAACATGGGCGCCGTGCTGTTCCGGATGAGCCGCTACGCGGAGGCGCAGGTGCACTGCCGGGACGCGCTGCGGGCCTACCGCACCCTCGGGGACCGCTACCGCGAGGCGGGAGCCCTGAACAACCTCGCCCAGGTCGAGCAGGCCAACGGTCGGCTCGACGAGGCCCTGGAGCACCTGCTGGAGGCCGAGGTGATGTACCGCGAGGCGGACGACCTCGAAACCCTGGCGATGGTGTTGAACAACTGCGGCGAGGTCAGCATCGAACTCGGCAGGCCCGACGACGGGGAGGGCTACCACCACGAGGCGCTCGACGTGGCGCAGCGCTGCGGTTCGGCGATGCACCAGGCATCGGCCTACCTCGGGCTCGGCGACGTGGCGCACTCGCGCGGGGACGGCTCGGTCGCCCGCAACCGGTGGGAGACCGCGCTGTCGATCTACGAGACCGGCGGCTCGCCGCGCGCGGCCCAGGCGCGGAGCCGACTTCAGGGGCTCGCCGCGCGCGAAAGCTGACTCCCTCGCAGGTCGCGCGGCCTCCGGAGCGGTGTTTAGCCGACGTTTAGCGGGCGTCTAGCGCCGACTGGGAAGGTGTTCTCGTGCGGGTCGGCATCGCGGATCCGCACCGGGTGGTCCTGGGGGAAATCCGAGGGGGGATTGCCACCCGCGACCGTCCCGGCCGAGCCCGCCCCGCGGGCAACGGTCGGGGCGGGACTCCGGGAACGGAGACCCGGGAGTACGGGGAGACCCGGAGCATCCGGGGAGGCGTGGGGGTGGGTGCGGGCCTTTGGCGTGGGGGACGACCAGAGGTCCGCACTTCGTCTTCCGCTCCCGCACCGGCGCTGCCCTCCCACCGCCCGCCCGAGCCGTCCCGGCCACGCCTCCGGCGCTCTTCTCCGGGCCCGGGGCCGCACGCTTCTCGCCACCCGAGTCCGCACCCGGCGATGCCGCGGCGGACCGCGTCCGACGACCCGTCCGGAGCGATTTCGCGAGAAATCGCGCCGCACAGCGGCCTCGGCACCGGCCTGGTGCGGACGTGATTTCTCGCGAAATCGCGGCGCGGGAGCAGCGTGACCAGGGCCTCGGGCGCGCGGGAGCGCGATTTCTCGCGAAATCGCGGAGTCAGCGGGGCGGGCAGAGGTGGTCGAGCTCGGGGCGCTTGGGGCCCCGGCCGTCGCCGCTGGAGCGGCCGCGCAGCCGACGGACGATCCACGGCGCCAGGTGTTCGCGGGCCCACTGGATGTCCTGCGCCCGTTGCACCCGCCAGGTCCGCACCGGCAGTTCCGGCCAGGGGACGCGCCAGTCCTCGTCCACCGGCGCCCCCAGCACTTCCGCGGCGCGCAACGCGACGCGGCGATGGCCTTCCGCGGACAGGTGCAGCCGATCGCCGCTCCACGCCCGCGCGTCCTGCAGCACCCGCATCGACCACAGGTCCACCACCAAGCAGCCGTGCGCGTCCGCGATCGCCCGCAGGTGCGCGTTGTAGGTGCCGATCTTGCCCCGCATCCGTCGCAGCACCGGAGTCGAGGCGGTGTCGAACCCGGTCCCCATGAGCACGTCGGCTCCTGTCGCCCGAAGCCGCCCGACGGCGGAGTCGAACAGCGCGGCGAGCTCGTCCGGGTCGCTCCCGGGCCGGATGATGTCGTTGCCGCCGCCCACCAGCGAGACCAGTTCGGGGCGCAGCGCGATCGCCTGGGGGACCTGGTCCCCGGCGATCTGGTGCAGCAGCTTGCCGCGCACCGCGAGGTTCGCGTAGGTGAGCCCCGGGTCGCGGCGCGTCAGGTGTTCGGCCAGGCGATCCGCCCAGCCGCGGAAGCCACCGCCGGGAGCGGGATCGGCGATGCCTTCGGTGAAGCTGTCGCCCAGCGCGACGAAGCTCGACCAGTTCGTCCGCGTTCCGCTGTTCTCCCGGCCGTTCATCGGCCCTCCTCCCGCGCCTGTCCGCATCAGCACGGACACCCTCGTCCTCCGCTGTCGACCTACGCCACCGTTGGTTACGGCCGAGTGATTAACGGCACTTGAAAGTATCGGTATCAATCCGGTGATTCACCCCGTTTTCGCCCTGGTGCCCGGAACGAGCCCGGCGGGGGTGGTCTCCCCCTTGCCTAACGGCGGCTGAGGTGGCACGCGCGTGCACCCGCGCAATGAAGAGGTGGCTTGCCGGGAAACCACGGTGCGCGTCGAACGCGACTGCTAATCTCGCTCGGCGGTGGCAGAAGCAACGAGGGGGCTCGTGATGTCGCGATCGACGCAGGTGGCGGCGCTGCTCGCAGTGGGGGAGCACGTCATCGGGCGGGTCCGCGACCTGCCGCCGCGGCCGCGCGCGACCCGGTTCGACCCCATCGAGGCAGGCGCCTGAGTGGGAACGACGGCAAGCCCGCAGCCGCCGCCCGTCGCCACGGGCCGGAGGGTGCGGACGAGGGGGCCGCGGTGGTCGAGGTGCATCCGAGAGCTGGGGGAGAAGTGACGTCACCGCACGATCCGGCTGCGCCGGGGCTCGCGGGTCACCCGCCGCCGTCCGCGCCGCGCGGGGCCGCCGAACCGCCTCCGCGGCGCGAGTCGCAGGGGCGCGGCGACGGCGCGCCCGCGCGTCGGCCGGGCAGGCCCGCTTCGCGCCGCCCGGCCCCTCCGGCGGGGCCGTTGCTCGGCGGTGAACTCGGGCCCGACGCGGCCTTTCGCGGAGAACGCGTGCCGTTTTCGCCCGAATTCACGTCCCGGTCCGCCGCGGAATCCTTCACGGCGGGCGAGACCGTCGTTTCCCCGGGACCGCTGGTACCAGAGGAGACCTCCGAACCCGATTCCGTTCGCGGTGGTGAGAACCCGATGCCCGGTGATTTCCGGGAATCCGGTGAGCGGCATTCGCCCGGCTCACCCGAGTCGTTCGGCGGTGAGCTGCCGGACGCCGAATCCGCTACGAGCGGTGACGAGCTCCCGCTCAGAGGTGAGCCGCGCAGGTCCGCTCCGGACATCCGCCGAGCGGGCGAACCGGCCTCCGGCGACCTCCCGGCCCGACCGGGACTCGCCGGGCGGGGAGCTGGTTCCCCTCGGCCTCCGGCCGCGCGAGGCCCGGTCGGCGAGCCGCGCCCCGAGCCACCCGTCGCCGAACCCCGTCCGCGCCCCCGCTTCGACCTGCGCTCGGAGTTCGCGGCGCTGGCCGCCGAGCCCGATCCGTTCGCGCTCTGGGAGCGCGTCGAGCAGCTCGGCGACCGGTTCGCGCACGAGCGCCGCAGGCCCGGTGCCCGCCCGCGTCCGGCTCAGCCGGAACGCCCGGACCCGGCAGGTGGCACCTCCGCGCTCTCCGGCGACCTGACCGCCGAGCCCGTCGGCTCGCCGGAGCCCGGCGCCGAGCCCGACCTCGCCGAGCACCAGCACACCGCCGAGACGCGAGTGGACCAACGCCCGAGCGGCTTCTCCGGGCCGCTGCTGGAGGAGCGCTCGGTCACCGAGCCGCAACGCCCGGCCGCCGACGGCCCGGAGGGCGCACCACCGCGTCCAGTGCCGCCGCCGATGTTCCACGGCGTGCCGCCGACGCCCCCGGCCGCGCAGGAGCCGATGCCCCCTGGCGGCCCCGTTCCGCAGGCGCCGGTGCCGCCTCGGGGGCCCGCTCCGCAGGGCGAGGCCGACCTGTTCGACCTGCCCGAGGCGCAGGCCGCTCCCGGCGGGCTGATCGGCCCGCCGCCCGAGACCGAGGAGGTGCCGCGCCCCGCCAGGTCCCCGTTCGCCTCGGGCCCGCCGCCCGCCGGTCCCGAGCAGCCGAGGCCTCCGCACCCCGGAGGGCCGCCCGGACCGCCGCGCCCGCCGCTGCCCGGCGGCCCCGAGACGCTGCGCCAGGGGCCGCCGTCCGGGCCGCACCCGATGCCGCCGTCGCCGCCCCGCGGCATCCCCGCGCCCGGTCCGCACCAACCCGGAGCGGCCGGACCGGGTGCGCCGCAGGGCCTTCCGCAGCCCTTCGCCCCCGGCGCGGAACCACCGTCGCCGCCGCGCGGGGTGCCGATGTCACCGTTCGGTGCCGAGTCGGCGCCCCCGGGCGGGACCGGGGGACCGCCCCCCGGTCCGCCGCCGATGTCGCCCGGGGCAGCCCCGCAGCCTCCGGTCGCACCGCAACAGCCGATGCCGCCGCCGGTGCGGCCGGCACCGCCCGCACCGCAGCGGCAGGCCCCGCCGCCACCGCCGGTGCAGCAGCCGCAGGCACCTCCCCCGCAGCCGCAGCGCCAGCACCCGCCGGTTCCACCGGCTCCGCCCGAGCCGACGCGGTCCGAGGAACCGCGCCCCGAGGTCCAACGCCCCGCGCCACCCCCGCCGCCGGACCCCTACCGGCAGCGCGCCGACGGTGGCTTCGGCCCGATGGGCTCGAAGTCGCGGAGCTCGTCGGCGACCGGATCGGGTCGCACCCGGCGGCGCACGTCCTGGGCGGCCTCCGAGGAGGTCCAGGCGGAGTCCCGGGAGCGGGAGTTCAGCACCGGTGGTTACCGGCCGGGCGAGCTGGAGTCCGGCGGGCGAGGTCCGCAGTTCCTGGTGGAGGCCGACGACCTCTACGACGAGTACGGCGGTGGCCGCCTCGTGGCGCCCCCGGTGCTCGGCGAAGCACCCCCGGGCTACCGCGACTTCTGACGCGCCGCTCCGTTCCCCGGCGAGCTCCGCGCGAGCTCGCTGCACCGAAGGTGAGATAGCCCCGATGGTCGACACGATCGCCCTCTCCCCGCCCGCCGTGGACGTGCTCGGCGAGCACCTCGACCTGGACGTCCGGCAGTACCCGTTCGAGCTGGGCCGTCCCGAGGCGTCGGCGGAGGAGCGCGCCCAGCTGGTGCGCCGGGTGTGGGGCGAGCTGGAGGCAGCCGGGCTCGCGGCCGACGGCCGACTGGAGCCGGAGGTCGAGGACGCGCTCTACCTGCTCTGCGGCTCCGAGGTGTCGATCGCCGCTGCCGGGCTCCTCGACGTGCGCACCGGTCAGCGGCTCGCCGCGCGGGTCGTGGCGACCGGTGAGGTCGGCGTCGCGGGCGTGCTCGACGGGCGCGGGCTGCGGCTGGACTTCCTCGATCCGCACGACCTGCCCGAGGTGTGCGCGGACCTGCTGCCGCAGGCTCCGGCCGCGCCCGGGGAGCCCGTGCGGGCCGAGCGCGCGGCGCGGTCCCGGGTGATGGAGGAGATCGTCGGGCGTCCCCGGTTCCGGATCGGGCACTTCCAGCTCGCGGGGGCGCGGCGCGGCGGAACTCCGGTGGAGGTGCCGGGGCTGACCTGGTTCGACAACGATCTCGGCCGGTTCATCCTGGCCGGGGAGGTCTTCCCGGACGGTCGCGAGGTGCTGACCTGCGCTCCCGCTGGTCGCGGCGCCGTCGTCGACCGCCTCGCGGACCTGCTGTCCAGGCTCGCCAGGGGTTGAGCGCGCGCCGGGTGTGATTCCGGCCTGGCGGTGGGTGCGCCGGAGCTGCTCGGTGCGGCAGGCTGGAGACCGTGATGGCGGATCGGCAGACCGGGCAGGCGAGCTCCGGGCGGGGGCCCGAGGACTCGGCCCCGGAACCAGGCGCGGAGCAGGACTCCTTGATGGGGCTGCTCGGCAGCCGGACCAGCGCGATGGACGCGAGCCTGCCGCCGCTCGGCTTCGGGATCGGCTGGTTCCTCGGTGGGGAGTCGATCCTCGCCGGGGGGACCGCCGCGGTCGCGGTCGGTGCCGCGATCGGCGGCTGGCGGCTGGCCAGGGGAGCCCGCCCCCTCGCGGTGCTGGTGAGCCTGCTCGCGGTGCTCGCCGGCGCGGTGATCGCGCTCTACACCGGCAACGCGGCGGACTTCTTCCTGGCGCGGCTGGTGTCCAACGCGGTGAGCGCCCTGCTGTGGTTGGTGAGCATCGCGGCCCGCTGGCCGCTGCTCGGCGTCGTCGTGGGCGCCGTGCTCGGCCAGGGGCGCGGTTGGCGGCGGGATCCGGACCTGCTGCGCGGTTACAGCCGGGCGAGCTGGCCGTGGGTGGGGCAGTACGCGGGGCGGCTGCTGGTGTTCATCCCGCTGTGGCTGGGCGACGCCGTGCTCGCGTTGAGCGTGGCGCAGGTCGTGTTGACCTGGCCGCTGGTCGCGCTGTGCATCGCGGCGAGCTGGTGGATCCTGCGGCGGACCCTCCCGGCCGACCACCCGGGTCTGCGCCACCCCCGCCTCCCCGACGGCGCCCCGCTCCGCAGCGCTTGAGCGATTTCTCGCGAAATCTCTCCCCGGCATCCGCCCAGCGCGTGGTTCGGCGGCGATTTCTCGCGAAATCGCGGCGGCGCGTGGGGCCGGGGGGCGAATTCGCGAGAAATCGGTCGTTCACCGCAGGCCGGGGTACCGGGCGGGTCGCGGGATGAGGTCGAGGGCCGCGAGCCAGGCCGCGCCCGCCGCGCCCGGTCCCGCGAGGTGCAGCGCGACCCCGGGCAGCCGCTCCGCGAGCTCGGTGCGCAGCGCGGAGCCGAGCGGATTGCCCTCGGCCGTGAGCCCGCCCGCCAGCACCACCGGCCCGGTGTCGCCCGGGCGCCGGGTCCGCTGCGCCAGGACGGCGAGCTCGACCGCGCCCCGGGCCACGATCTCGCTCCCGGCGGGGTCCCGTTTCGCGCAGGCGGCGGTGACCAGCGGCGCGAGCTCGGCGAGCCGGATCGGCGGTGCCCCGCTCGCGGCGGTGATCAGCTGCTTGCGCAGCCGCACCGGGTCGTGCTCCGCGAGTTCACCGCCCTGGTCGCCCAGCACCGCGAGCAGCACCGATCCGGCGAGTCCGGTGTCGGGTACCTCGCCCGCGTCGAGGGTGCGCAGCGCGTGCCGGACGCCTTCCCTGCCGAGCCAGTACGCCGAGCCCTCGTCGCCGAGCAGCCAGCCGTGCCCGCCCGCGATCGCCACCTCGCGGTGCCGCTCGATGCGCGCGGCGATCGCTCCGGTCCCGGCGATGAGGGCGGTCCCGTCGGCCGTGGCCGTACCGGCGGCGAACGCGACCTCGGTGTCGCTGACCACCCGGACCGGGCAGTCCAGGCCGAGCGATGTCCAGCCCTCCTGGAACAGCGCGGCGACCCGGGGGTCCGTCATCGCGCTCACCCCGGCCATCCCCAGCACGGCGGAGCGCACCGATCTCCCGTCGAGTTCGCCGAGCGCGGCGCGCGCGGCCGCGGTGACCTGCGCGACGGCCAGCTCCGGGGGGTGCGAGTTCGGGTTGCCGCCGCCCGCTGTGCCGCGACCCGCGATCCCGCCCGCCAGGTCGCCGACGAGGGCGCGGCTGGAGGTCCCACCGATGTCCAGGCCGAGCACCAGGTCGCGCATGTGTTCCGTTGTACCGCAGCCCGCACCGCCGTTCCGCGCGTCGAGCCCGCCCGCTCCCGCCGGGCGAACGAGGACCGGCCACACTGTGATGCCGATCGTCGGGAACCGGCGCGGCCGGGGGAGGACACAGCGATGACCGTCGACGCGCACCACCACCTGTGGGACATCGACGTCCGGGAGCGGCCGTGGATCGCGGGGCCCGAGATGGAGCCGTTGCGCCGCGACTTCCGGCCCACCGACCTGGCGCAGGCGCTGCGCGGCACCCAGGTGGACACCACGGTGCTGGTGCAGTCCGCGACCGATCCGGAGGAGGCGCCCGAGATGCTGGTGCTCGCCGATTCGGCGAGCTGCATCGGCGGGGTCGTCGGCTGGGTGGACCTCTCGGCCCGCGCGGTGCGCGGTCAGCTCGCTGATCTGCTGTCGCACCCGGCGGGCCGCTGGCTGAAGGGGGTCCGGCACCCGGTGGCCCACGAACCGGACGCGGAGTGGCTGACTCGGCCGGAGGTGTCGCGCGGGCTGGCGGCGGTGGAGGACGCGGGCCTGCTGTTCGAGCTGGCGGTGGGTCCGGAGCAGCTGCCATCGGCGATCAAGGTGGTGGGCGACTTCCCGCAGTTGACCTTCGTGCTGGACCACTGCGGCCGGCCGCCGATCGGCGGCGACCTGGCGGGTTGGGAGTCGTCGGTGCGCAGGCTGGCCGGTCACCCGAACTCGGTGTGCAAGCTCGCCGGCCTGGCCACCGCCGCCGGGTGGGGCGGGAAGCCCGAGCCCGCGGAGCTGCTGCCGTGCGTCGAGGTGCTGCTGGACGCCTTCGGTCCCGGCCGGATGATGTTCGGCTCGGACTGGCCGGTGTGCCTGCTGTCCGCGAGCTACCGAGAGGTGCTGGAGCTGACCTCCGAGCTGCTGGGGGGCCTGCCGCAGCAGG
Source organism: Saccharopolyspora antibiotica (assembly GCF_047200635.1). Taxonomy (NCBI): domain Bacteria; kingdom Bacillati; phylum Actinomycetota; class Actinomycetes; order Pseudonocardiales; family Pseudonocardiaceae; genus Saccharopolyspora; species Saccharopolyspora antibiotica. The sequence continues at coordinate 82,371 of NZ_JBJZOI010000005.1, forward strand.
ACCGGATGTCGATCTTCGATGGCACCGCCCGGCAGGTCTACGGGCTCTGATCACCCGAAGCGGGGAGCGGATTCGCCGCGAGGATGGAATCCGAGGCGCTCCAGCGGTGGTCATGAGTGACCCGTTCGGCGTAATCTAGCGCTGCCCGCCTCACCCCGCCCCCTCGGTGAGGCGGGCTCATCACGTCCGAGAACCGGGACCGTTCCGGCGATTTCGCCGGACGGTGCCGAGCCCGCAGGTCTCGGGACCGCTCGGTCCCGGCGCCTGCGGGCTACCTCCGAAAGGGCGAAATCGGAGGTCAGCGGGTGCGGGTGACCTTGGACAGGCCGCGCGGGCTGTCCGGATCGCCACCGCGGGCCACGGCGAGCCCGAGCGCGAGCCGCTGCACCGGGAGGATCTCCAGGACCGGAGCCAGCTCCTCGGCGCAGGCGGGTACGGGGATGTGATGCGCGGTCGCCGGTCCGGAGCCGAGCGTGCAGACGTCCGCCCCGCGCTCGCGGACCGCGTCGAGCACCTCGCGCATGGCCGCCCCGCCCCGGCCCTCACCGCTGACGGCGAGCACCGCCGTCTCGGTGTCCACGGCGGCGACGGGCCCGTGCAGCAGGTCGGCGCCGCTGTAGGCGCGGGCGGGCAGGTAGCTGGTCTCGGCGAGCTTGAGCGCGGCCTCCAGCGCGGTCGCCAGCGAGTAACCGCGCGCCGTGGTCACCAACCGCCCGGTGAAGCGATACCGGTGGACGGCCTCGGCGACCGCGTCGGCGCTGCTGGAGAGCGCGTGCTCCGCCAGCTCGGGCAGCCCCGCCGCGTCCCGGCCGGTGCCCCCGCGCACGGCGTCGATCAGCAGGTACAGCGCGAGCAGGGTGGCGCTGTAGGTCTTGGTCGCGGCCACCGCCTGCTCGCGGCCGGCCCGGACGTCCACGGCGAGCTCCGCGGTGGAGTTCAGCGCCGAGCCGGGCGTGTTCGTGATCGCCACCGTGGTGGCGCCCCGGCGGCGGGCGGAGTCGGTGACCTCGATGAGGTCGGGGGAACCGCCGCTCTGGCTCACGGTCAGCAGCAGGACGTCGCTGAGGTCCGGCCGCGCGCCGTAGAGCGTTGTGGTGGACGGCGAGACGAGTCCGGCGGGCAGCTGCAGCAGCACTTCGATCAGGTACTTCGCGTAGAGCGCCGCGTGGTCGCTGGAGCCTCGCGCGGCCAGCAGGGCGAACCGCGGCCTGCGTTCGGCGATGGTGGCCGCGACGGCGGCGATGTCGGTGGCCGCGAGCAGCTCACCGAAGATGCGCGGTTGCTCGTCGATCTCGGCTCGCATGTGGTGGCCGGGGTCGCTCATGGGTGCCTCTCGCTGGAGCGTCAGGTCTAGACCAATGCTAACGAAAGCGGGGTCTCCCGAAGCGTGACCCGCGCGACAGGGCGACGGCCACCCGGGGTCCACTCAAGATCATCACTGTGGGAAAACTGGGGAGAACGTGATGATCGTGCCGTTGTTCAGGCATGCTGGGAAGTCCTGGCGCGGCGTGCGGCGGGTCTCGCCACCACGTCGCACGCGGCCACCGCTCGTGCGGGGCGGTGGCGCACCCGGACCGGTGCCGGACGCCGGTGATCAGCGGCTGCGGCCATCGCGCCAGGCGAGGTTCGGCGGTAGGAGGACAGATGCTGGAAACGTCGGTGTCCGGCGGGACGGACACCCCGGTGCGCGCGCAGCGCGAACCCAAGTACTGGGGGCTCAAGCAGCACCTGCTGGACATGCTGCGATCACTGCCACCGGGCTCGCCGATCCCCACCGAGCGCGCGCTCGCCGCGGAGTTCGACGTCTCCCGCACCACGGTGCGCCAAGCGCTCGCCGAGCTCACCGTCGAAGGGCGGCTGCTGCGGGTTCAGGGCAAGGGGACCTTCGCGGCGAAGCCGAAGGTGGCTCAGCGGCTCCAGCTCTCCAGCTACACCGAGGACATGCGCGCGCAGGGCCGCCAGCCCGCCTCCCGGTTGCTGGAGGTCGTGGAGGAACCCGCTGATCAGGAACTCGCCACGCTGCTCGGCACCCGTCCGGGGGCGACGGCGCTGCGGCTGCGGCGGCTGCGGTTGGCGGACGGTGAGCCGATGGCCATCGAGACCACTCACCTGCCGCTGTCCCGGTTCCGCGGGCTGACCTCCCGGCTGGAGGCGGGCGGCTCGCTGTACCGGGTGCTGCGGGAGCACTTCGGCGTGGAGCTCGGCCACGCCGACGAGACGATCGAGACCGCGCTGGCCAGCCCCGAGGAGGCCGAGACGCTCGGTGCGGACGTCGGGCTGCCGATGCTGCTGCTGTCCCGGCACTCCTTCGACGCCGCCGGTGAACCCGTCGAATGGGTGCGCTCCATCTACCGCGGCGACCGCTACAAGTTCGTCGCCCGGCTCAACCCGCCCCAGTGACGTCCGCTCGCTGAACGGATCCGCGAAGTCTCCCGCGCCGATGTCGCCGCCGGAGACGTCCGCGCCGCTCGCGGGACCTCCCTCGGATTTTCCGCTCGCTCCTGCCGGACCGATTCGTCCGCCGATCAGTGGCGCGGTCGTGCTGACCACCTGATCCAGTGGCACTGCGCGGTCGCGCGCAATTCCGCTCCGTATCGATCAGGAATCCGCAGGCCATTTCGCCGTTACTCGACGTGGTAGTCATCACGAAAGTGCAACGATCGGGAGAATTGCTCCGAGATCAACCGTTGACGGGTTTGGGAGAGAGTGCGCCGGCGTACGTAGGAGCCACACCTTGGCGAAGGAGAACGTCGAACGGGGGAAGACCGGGGCCGACGACGAGGACCCGGACGCGAAGCCGAAGAAGATCAATTTGTCGGGTGCCCAGGTGGCCGGGGGCGCGCTCGCGTCCGTGACCGCCGCGGTCCTCGGGTCCTACCTCGGACTCGCGGGCACGGTGCTCGGCGCCGGGATGACCAGCATCGTCATCACCGTGGGCGGAGCGCTCTACCAGCGCTCCCTGGAGTCGACCAAGCAACGGCTGGAGACCACCAAGGGCAAGGCGAGCGTCGCGCTCAAGCGCACCGCCAAGGCCCCAGCTCCGGGCGTCCCCGCCCGCCGCGCTGGACCCGGCGAGGAGGCCACCCGGAAGATCCAGGCCCTCGGCGGGCTGCAGTGGCCCGGCGGTGAGCAGGTCGAACGGGATCCCGACGCCACCCGTCGCGTGACGTCCGTGTCCCCGGACGACGCGACCCGGATGCTGCGCTGGAGCGAGCAGTCGACGGCTGAGGCCGAGAATCCGGTGCGGAGGATCCGCTGGGGCGTGGTGGCCGCCACGAGCGCCCTCGTCTTCGGCATCGGCATGCTCGTGATCACCGGCCTGGAGGGCGTGACCGGCCGACCGCTCTCCGGCGGCGACGGCGGCACCACGGTCGGCCGGGTGCTCGGCCCCGGCGCGAACGGGGGCGAGCCGACCCCCGCGCCGCAGCCGGAGACGGCGACCCCGGAGCGGTCAACGGCACCGGAACCCACCTCCTCCGATGCGCCCGAATCATCCTCCGCCGGAGAACCCGCGCCACCCGAGACCGACGAGACCACGGAGACCGGCCAGAGCGAAGCGCCGCGGCCGAGCGTGAGCGGCGTTCCGGAGGTCCCGGAGACCGCTGTGGAGAGCGTTCCGCAGCGTCCTGGATCCGGGGCGACGGGCGAGTCGAACGCAACGGACCCTCCGTGATCGGATGAATGCGAATGGTGAAAATTCCCGGTTATCCCGCGCTCCACCGCGGATTAACCGGGGATTCTTGGTCGCCGGATGCTTCGAAAGGAGGATGTGCCGCTCGGTGGTCTCCACCAATACTGCTCCGAGTCGGGATCTTTGAGCCCCACCTCAAGGAGTAAGGAGCCCACCCATGACACGCAGAATCGCGGCCCGCGTGGCCGGGACGATCGTGCTGGCCGCCGGAACCGTCGCCGCCTTCACCATGCCCGCATCCGCCACCGACGCCCCGGCGCCGCTGGCCAAGGCCGCCACCCAGATGGAGGCGATGCAGCGCGACCTCGGCCTCACCGCCGAACAGGCGCAGCAGCGGCTGCACGACGAGGCCATCGCCAACGAGGCGGACCGGGAGCTGCGCGGCGCGCTCGCCGACGCCTTCGGCGGTTCGCGCTACGACGCCGCGCTGGGCAAGCTCGTCGTCGGCGTGACGGACGCGAACCTCGTCGACGAGGTCCGGGCCGCCGGTGCCGAGGCGAAGGTGGTCCAGTTCAGCACCGCGCAGCTCGGCGGCGTCGTGGACGGCCTCAACGCGCAGCAGGCCCCCCAGGGCGTCACCGGCTGGTACGTCGACTCGGCCAGCAACAAGGTCGTGCTCACCGCCGCCACCGGCTCCGGCGCGCAGGCCGCCGACTTCGTCCGCTCCTCCGGGGTGGACGCGCAGGCGGTGCGGGTCGTGGAGTCCACCGAGGCACCACGCGTCCTCGCCGACGTCATCGGCGGCAACGCCTACATGATCGGCAGCGGCGCCCGCTGCTCCGTCGGCTTCTCGGTGGAGGGCGGCTTCGTCAGCGCCGGCCACTGCGGCAACGAGGGCGACTCCACCAGCAGCCCGTCCGGAACCTTCGCCGGCTCCTCGTTCCCCGGCAACGACTACTCCTACGTGGAGGTCGCCTCGGGCGAGACCCCGCAGCCGCTGGTGAACGACTACGCGGGCGGCAGCGTCGGCGTGGGCGGCTCCACCGAGGCCGCCGAGGGCGCGTCGATCTGCCGGTCCGGTTCCACCACCGGCTGGCACTGCGGCACCGTCGAGGCCAAGAACCAGACGGTGAACTACGCGGAGGGCAGCGTCGAAGGCCTCACCCGCACCGACGTGTGCGCCGAGCCCGGTGACTCGGGCGGCTCCTGGCTGTCCGATGACCAGGCGCAGGGCGTGACCTCCGGCGGTTCGGGCGACTGCACCAACGGCGGGACCACGTACTTCCAGCCGGTCAACGAGATCCTCGACGCCTACGGGCTCACCCTGCTCACCCAGTGAGCCGCCCGCGCCCGGTGAACCCGGGTGCGCGGCGAACGCCCGTGAACGCCCCTCGTTCCCGGGTGACCGAGCGGTCCAGGAGCGGGCTGCGCCTCAGCCCCACGAGGCGCAGCCCGCTTCCGCGATTTCTCAAGAAATCTCTCTTCCCCCGCCGCCGTCACCGCGCGCGGTACCGCGATTTCTCGCGAAATTGCCGCCCCGCGAGCGCGGTCCGCGGCGTTGTCCGCGCGGAGCCCGGCACCCGGGGTCGACGCGTCGCACCGCGATTTCTCGCGAAATCGCAAGATCGGTGGTCAGTCGGGCAGGCCGGCGCGGAGGGACTCGGCGGCGGCGCGCGGGTCCTCGGCCTCGGTGATCGCGCGGACCACGACGATGCGCTCCGCTCCGGCCGCCACCACCTCGGGCAGGTTGGAGTGGTCGATGCCGCCGATCGCGAACCACGGCCTGCCGTGGCCCCGGTGCTCCGCCGCGTGGCGCACCAAAGCGGGCCCCGCGGCCTCTCGGCCGGGCTTCGTCGGAGTCGTCCACACCGGCCCGGTGCAGAAGTAGTCCACTCCGGCCTCGGTCGCGCCCGCGTCGGCCTGCACCACGTCGTGCGTGGAGCGGCCGATGGCGATCTCGTCGCCGAGGATCCGGCGGGCGACCGGGACGGGGAGGTCGTCCTGGCCCAGGTGCAGCACGTCGGCCTCCGCGGCCAGCGCCACGTCCGCGCGGTCGTTCACCGCCAGCAGGGCCCCGTGCCGCACGCACGCCTCCGCGAGCACCTCCAGCGCCGCGAGCTCCCGGCGCGCCTCCAGCGGAGCGCCGTCGCGCCCCTTGTCCCGCAGCTGGATCACGTCCACGCCACCGGAGAGCGCGGCCTCGACGAACTCGGCCAGGTCACCCCGCTCGGTGCGCGCGTCGGTGCAGAGGTACAGCCGTGCTTCGGCGAGCCGCGTGCGGATGCCGACACCGTCCAATCCGGGCATGACCCCAGGGTATCCCCGCCCCCGCTGGTCCTGGCCGCCTGCTGACCACGTCCCCGGTGATGAGTACGGTGGGAGGTGGTCCGCACGGGAGTCCGGAGCAACCGGGCTGAGAGGGGGCACGAGCCCCGACCGTCGAACCTGATCCGGGTCATGCCGGCGCAGGGAGCGCAGATGTCTGAGCTGTCGGCCGTCACCGTCGTGGGTGGCGGCGTCATCGGTCTCGCCGTGGCTTGGCGGGCCGCGCGCGCGGGGCACCGCGTGCGCGTGATCGACGCCGGGGAACGCGCCGCTTCCTGGGTGGCCGGCGGGATGCTCGCCCCCGTCGCCGAGGCGACGCCCGGCGAGGAAGAACTCCTGGAGCTCGGCTCCGAGTCCCTGCTGCGCTGGCCCGGCTTCGCCGAGGAGCTGGTCCGCGATTCCGGGCGCGCCACCGCCCTGCGCACGGAGGGGACCTTCGTGGTGGCCGTGGACGAGGCCGACCGCGCCGACCTGGACCGGCTCGCCGAGCATCTCGCCTCGCTCGGTCGCGAGGTCACCCGGCTCAGCGCGCGGGAGCTGCGCCGTGCGGAACCCTCCCTCGGACCCGGAGTGCGGCGCGGGCTGGCGGTGCCCGGGGACCTGGCCGTGGACAACCGGCTCGCGCTGGCCGCGCTGCGCTCGGCGGCGGAGGCGGCCGGGGCGGAGTTCCGCGACGGCCGGGTGCGCGCGGTGCGGCCCGGAGCGGTGGAGCTCGATGGCGAAGAGCTGCGCTGCGACGTCGCGGTGATCGCCGCTGGGGCGCGCTCCGGCGAGCTGCACGACGGGCTGCGCGGCCGGATCCGGCCGGTGAAGGGCGAGGTGCTGCGGCTGCGCGCGCGCCGCTCGGCGCTGCCACCTCCCACCCGGACCGTGCGCGGACCGGTGCACGGCAGGCAGGTCTACCTGGTGCCGCGCGACGACCGAGGCCTCGTCGTCGGCGCGACCCAGCACGACGCCGGTTTCGACCTCGGCGTCACCGCGGGCGGGGTGCGAGACCTGCTGGCGGACGCCGAACGGCTGCTGCCGGGGATCGCCGAGTACGAGCTGGTCGAGGCCCTCGCCGGGTTGCGGCCCGGAACCCACGACAACCTGCCGTTGATCGGGTGGCTGGAACCCGGGGTGCTGGTCGCGACCGGCCACCACCGCAACGGGTTCCTGCTCGCGCCGATCACCGCCGAGGCCGTGCTCGCGGTCCTGGCCGGGCAGCGGCCACCCGCGGCCGTCGATCCGGAGCGGGGACACGACGGAGGAGGTCGACCGTGCAAGTGCTGATCAACGGTGCGCCGCGACCGGTGACCGCGGACGACACGCTGGCCGGAGTGCTGGCGGAGTTCGGGGTGGCCGAGCGCGGCGTGGCCGTCGCCGTCGACGGTGCGGTGGTGCCCAGGGCTTCCTGGCCCGCCACCCGGTTGCGCGACGGGGCGGTCGTGGAAGTGCTCACCGCGGTGCAGGGAGGCTGACGTGGACGATCCACTGGTGATCGCGGGCCGGGAGTTCGGCTCGCGGCTGATCACGGGAACCGGGGGAGCGGCGAACCTCGCAGTGCTGGAGCGCGCGCTGATCGCCTCGGGCACCGAGCTCACCACGGTCGCGATGCGCCGCGCTGACGCGGGCGGGCGCACCGGGGTGCTCGAACTGCTGGGCAGGCTCGGCATCGAGTCGCTGCCGAACACGGCGGGGTGCCGGACCGCGGCCGAGGCGGTGCTCACCGCCCAGCTGGCGCGGGAGGCGCTGGAGACGAACTGGGTGAAGCTGGAGGTGGTGGCGGACGAGGAGACGCTGCTGCCCGATCCGGTGGAGCTGCTCGACGCGGCCGAGCAGCTCGTCGACCAGGGGTTCGTCGTGCTCGCCTACACCAACGACGACCCGGTGCTGGCCCGTCGGCTCGCCGACGTCGGATGCGCTGCGGTGATGCCGCTGGGCTCGCCGATCGGCACCGGGCTCGGGATCCGGAATCCGCACAACATCGAGCTGATCACGTCCCGGGCGGCGGTGCCGGTGGTGCTCGACGCGGGTATCGGCACCGCCTCCGACGCGGCCCTGGCGATGGAGCTCGGTTGCGATGCGGTCTTGCTCGCCAGCGCCGTCACCCGTGCCCAGGATCCGCCCCGGATGGCCGCTGCCATGCGCTCCGCCGTCGAAGCCGGCCGCCTCGCCGCCACGGCCGGCCGGATTCCGCAACGCTTCTGGGCGCGAGCTTCCAGCCCCACCCACCCCTGAACCGCGATTTCTCGAGAATTCGCCCCGGTCTCCCCGGAAGCCCAAGATCAACGGGTGGGCAATTTCTCGAGAAATCGCGCATCCGGGCCGAGCGGGTGAGCTGGTGGGGGACCGTCGGTTGGGTGGAGGGCGCCTCGGGAGGGGGTGAGTTGTCCACAGGGCGGCGATTCATCCACAGATGTGCGGATTGCCCCTGCCGCCGGAGCGGGATCTTCCGCACCGTGGAGGCATGACCACTCCCGATGAGCGGGTGGCCCCGGGTCCGCTGGTCACCCGGGCCGAAGCCCGCGAGCGCGGTGTCACGGACGCGCGGCTGCGCGGCCCGCAGTACCGCCGCGTCCTGCACGGCATCTACACCACGGCGGACACCCCGGCCTCGCACGAGCTGAAGTGCCGCGCGGCCGCGCTCACCCTGCCCGAGGACGCGGTCCTGACGGGCAGGTCGGCGGCCGCCCTGCTCGGCGTCCCGCTGGCCGGCCCGCGGGACCCGGTCGAGGCGCTGGTGCCGGGACACCGGTACGTGAACCGCCGCGCTGGGCTCCGCTGCTGGGCACGCCAGACCGCGCCGGACGAGCACGCGCCGTGGCACGGCATCCGCCGGGCGCAACCCGAGCGGATCGCGCTGGACCTGCTCGCCCGCTACTCCCTCCCGTACGGCGTGGCCTGCGTCGACGCCCTGCTGCACGCCGGCGTCCTGGGCGAGCGCCGGCTCGCCGAGCTCCTCGGCACGCGCCGCTACTACGGGATCCACAAGGCACGTCGCGGTTTCGCCCTGCTCGACGGCAGGGCCGAGTCGATCCAGGAGTCGTTGCTGCGCGTCCTGCTGGTCCGAGACGGGCTCCGGCCCGTGCCGCAGGTCGAGATCAGGGACGGCCGGGTGTTCATCGCCCGGGTGGACCTCGCCTTCGAGGACGTCAAGCTGGCGCTGGAGTACGACGGCGCGTGGCACGGCGATCCGCGCCGGTACGAGGCGGACCGCAGGCGGCTGCGCCGGATCCGGGCGTGCGGCTGGCACGTCATCGTGATCACCGCTCAGCGGCTGCGGGAAGATCCGGCAGGACTGGTCGCCGAGATCCGCGATGCGCTGCGCCGCCTGAGCGACCGGGTCCGCACGCGGCCAGCGGCGGACCCGGTCGTCCCGGGATCAGCGGATGCGCAGGCGTTCGGTGCGCACGAAGTTGATGGAGTAGCTCTTCCACGGGACGTTGCCCAGGGTCTGGTCGATGGCGGCGCGGGCGTGCAGCGCGTTCTCGACCAGCGAGCTCGCCAGCAGCTCGGTCGCGGGAGCCCCGGTGGACTGGATGTCGGGGATCTTGGCCGTGCCGCGTCCGCTGAGCAGCTGGTCGACGGCCTTCAGGGCGGGCACCGCGACGGCTCGTTCGGCTTCCGGCCGGAAGGCCAGGGTGGCGACGTCCTGGCGCAGCGCGTCCAACGCCACCGCCGCCGCGCGCGTGGTCTGCGGGTCTTCGTCGGAGTCCGGCTCGTCGAGGAGGGCGGGCATGCCGAGCAGGTCCTGGGTGCGGCGCAGGGCGAGCACGTGGGCGGACTGCATGGCGGTGCGCACTTCGTGCCCCTGCCCGGCGGCTCGGACGCTGCGCAGCAGCTCGGACACGGACCACACGGTCGAGCGGATCGCGCCGCGCACGTCGGGCACCACGCTGCTGGGCAGCACCAGGAAGCTGATGTAGCCCACGCCGAGCGCGATGGCGGCGCCGACGGCGGTGTTCGAGGCGAAGCTGATCGCCACGTTCGCCAGCGGCCGGTCGAGCCGCATCGCCTGGTCGACCACGGTGATCACGATCAGCGAGGTGAGCAGGACCTGGTAGTCGGTGCGCAGGCGTTCGACGCCGAGCAGCATGGCCGCGACCACGACCGGGACGAGCAGGTAGACCCCGGGCAGCAGGGTGATCAGCGCGGCCAGCACGACCACGCCGAGCACGGCGCCACCGGTGCGTTCGAGGGCGCCGTTCATGCTGTCCCGGGCGGCGGGGGCGAGTACGACGTAGAGCGCGAGCAGCAGGGTCGAGGCCGAGGGATCGTGCAGCAGCAGCACGATGACCATGCCGACGGCGACCGCGAGGGTGCAGCGCAGCGCGTGCCGGAACAGCGAGGACCGCAGCGACAGGTGCGCCTTGATCCCGCCGAGGGCCCGCTGGCGGCGACCACCGGGAGCGGGCGGGCTGGCGGCTGCCTCCACGCGCTGCACGACGGCGCCGCGGATCCGGTCCAGCCCTTCGTTCATGCCCCGCACGGCCTCGGGGAGGTCCTGCCGCCCGCCCGTGGCGACGACGGCCTGCGCGGGATCGACGCGGGCCATGGCGGGCAGCCCGGTGCAGGCGCGAGCGCGCACGGCGCGGGCGAGCTCGGCGGCGACGAGATCGGCTTCGGCGACGATGCGGTGCAGCCGTTCGGCCTCGATCCGGTCGGTCTGCTGGGCCTGGGCGAGCAGCGTCTCGCGAGCGGCGCGGAATCGGGCGGCCCCGGCCAGCACTTGCCCCAGCCAGGTGCTCGACCCGTCGGCGCGCCAGGCGCTCGCCGCGATCTCCAGCACGCCGGGCCCGGGTTCGAGCAGGGTGCGGGACGCCGCGGCGCGGGTGGAGCGGGTCGGGTCGCCGATGCCGATGAGCACCCGCAGCACCAGCGCGAAAACGGCTCCGGCGGCGGTGGACAGGAACAGCAGCCACGCGGGCTGTCCGGCCCCGATGCCGGTGGTGGTGGCGACGAGGGTCGCGGCGGCGAAGGTCTGCCCGCTGACCCGGTACTGCTCGCCGAGCGCGGGCAGCATCCCCGAGCCGAACACGACGACCGCGACGAGCAGCCCGGCCAGCACCGGTACCGCGTCGAGCAGCGGCCCGACCGCCATCACGGCGACCAGCGCGGGTCCGAACCAGGAGAAGCGGTGCAGGTCCGAGCGCAGCGACTGGCCCCCGGCGGCGACCAGCGCGAACACGGCGGTGAGCCCGCCGATCAGCGCGGGCGTGCGCAGGTCGAACAGCCAGCCGACCGCGGTCACGGCGATCGCGGTGAGCAGCACGGCCAGCGCGTACTGGCGTTTCCTGAGGTCGGGGGCGCCGGCCTCGGTGTTGAGCCCGGCAAGCAGCCGGTTCTTGACGGTCGTCCACCTGGGTGCAGCCACGGCGGTCGCTTCGCTCCTGACGTTCTCGTTGCGTGTGCGGGGGACAGGCGCAGCGCGCGCGTCGCCATCCGCGGTGGCGGACCGGCGGGGGCTGCGGGATGTCTCACGCTTTATGTCGACGGAACCCGCCTTGTGAGTTACCCGTGGCGGCAAAAATCACCTGATCCGGTAACTCAAGTTATCGCTTGGCGCAGTCACGCCGTCGGGCCCGCCGGGAAACTGGTCGCGTCGCCGCGATGGCGCCCCGGGTGGCGGCCGGACTCAGATCGAGCGCGGGCTCACGCGCCAGAACGTCGACACCGGGCCCACGCCCGAGCCGAGCGGGTAGGCGTGCTCCACGCTGCGGGTCACGAACCGCTTGCCGGCGGCGACCGCTTCGGGCATCGCGGCGCCCTTGGCCAGCGCCGCCGTGATCGCCGAGGCGAACACGTCTCCCGCGCCGTGCGTGTGCACCGTCGAGTAGCGCGGTCCGGGGAACTGCAGCGCGGTGCTGCCGTCGAAGAGCAGGTCGACGCACTCCGGGTCGTCGACCAGATGGCCGCTCTTGATCAGGACCCAGTCCGGCCCGAAGTCGTGCACCGCCTTGGCGGCGTCCAGCAGGTCGTTCCGGTCGCGGGCGTCGATCCCGGTGAGCAGCCGCACCTCGTCCAGGTTCGGCGTCACCAGCGTCGCACGCGGGAAGGCCTGCTGGCGCAGCGCGTCCAGCGCGTCCGGGCGCAGCAGCGGTTCCCCGCTCCGGGAAGCGGCCACCGGGTCGACGACGAACGGGGTGGCGCCCCCGCGCCCGATTCCGTGCTCGTCGCAGGCGGCCACCACGGCCTCGATGGTCGCCGCCGAGGACAGCACGCCGGTCTTCGCCGCGTCCACCCCGATGTCCGCGGCGACCGCCGCGATCTGCGCGGCCACCGTCTCCGGCGGGATCTCGACCAGCCCGGTGACGCCGACGGTGTTCTGCACGGTCACTGCTGTCACGGCGGTCATGCCGTGCACCCCGCAGGAGAAGAACGCGCGCAGGTCCGCGTGCATGCCCGCGCTGCCGCCGGAGTCCGAGCCCGCGATGGTGAGCGCCGTCGGTGGCGCCGCGTCGTTCGCGGGTGGTCGCAGGTGACCGGGTGTCTCAAGCATCCGGACCATGGTACGGCCGCCGGTCGCGGGACCGGGGTGCCCGGTCGCCCGCGCCAGGACCGCTCAGCGCACGATCGGCAGGTACACCTCGCCACCGGAACCGGTGAACTCGGCGGACTTCTCCCGCATGCCCTCCTCGATCGCCTCGACGCTGGTGAGACCGCGCTCCTCGGCGAACCTGCGCACGTCCTGAGTGATCTTCATCGAACAGAACTTCGGGCCGCACATCGAGCAGAAGTGCGCCGTCTTCGCGGGCTCCGCGGGCAGCGTCTGGTCGTGGTACGACTTCGCCGTGTCGGGGTCGAGCGCCAGGTGGAACTGGTCGGTCCAGCGGAACTCGAAGCGGGCCTTCGACAGCGCGTCGTCCCACTCCTGCGCCCGGGGGTGCCCCTTGGCCAGGTCGGCGGCGTGGGCGGCGATCTTGTAGGTGATCACGCCGGTCTTCACGTCGTCCCGGTCGGGCAGGCCCAGGTGCTCCTTGGGCGTGACGTAGCAGAGCATCGCGGTGCCCGCCTGCGCGATCATCGCCGCGCCGATACCGGAGGTGATGTGGTCGTACGCCGGGGCGATGTCGGTGGTCAGCGGGCCCAGGGTGTAGAAGGGAGCCTCGTCGCAGAGCTCCTCCTCGAGCCGCACGTTCTCCACGATCTTGTGCATCGGGACGTGACCGGGGCCCTCGATCATCACCTGCACGTCGTGCTCGCGGGCGATCTTGGTGAGCTCGCCGAGCGTCTCCAGCTCCGCGAACTGGGCGCGGTCGTTGGCATCGGCGATGGAGCCGGGCCGCAGCCCGTCGCCGAGGGAGAAGGTGACGTCGTAGTCGCGCAGGATCTCGCACAGCTCGGAGAAGTGCGTGTAGAGGAAGCTCTCCTGGTGGTGCGCCAGGCACCACGCGGCCATGATCGAACCGCCGCGGGAGACGATCCCGGTGACGCGCCGCGCGGTGAGCGGCACGTATCGCAACAGGACTCCGGCGTGCACCGTCATGTAGTCCACGCCCTGCTCGCACTGCTCGATGACGGTGTCCCGGTAGATCTCCCAGGTCAGCTTCGCCGGATCGCCACCGACCTTCTCCAGCGCCTGGTAGATCGGCACCGTGCCCACCGGCACCGGGGAGTTGCGCAGGATCCGCTCGCGGGTCTCGTGGATCCGCTTGCCGGTGGACAGGTCCATGATCGTGTCCGCGCCCCAGCGGGCGGCCCACACCATCTTCTCGACCTCTTCTTCGACCGAGGAGGTGACCGCCGAGTTCCCGATGTTCGCGTTGATCTTCACCAGGAACCGCTTCCCGATGATCATCGGCTCGCTCTCGGGGTGGCGGCGGTTGACGGGCAGCACCGCGCGGCCACGGGCGATCTCGTCGCGGACCAGCTCCGCGGGCACGTCCTCGCGGGCGGCGACGAACTCCATCTCGCGGGTGATCACTCCGGCCTTGGCCCAGGCCAGCTGGGTGCGGTGCTCAGCGGACCAGCTCTCCCGGGTGCGGGGGAGCCCGGCGTGCACGTCGACGGCAGCGGCCTCGTCGGTGTAAGGCCCGGAGGTGTCGTAGACGTCGAGGTGTTCGCCGTTGCTCAGCTCGATCCGCCGGGCGGGCACCCGCAGGTCGCCCACCTCGTGATGGACCTTGCGAGAGCCGGTGATCGGCCCGGTGGTCACACCGGCACCAGAGGAGTCCGAAGTGGACAGAGAAGAACGCGCGTCGGCCATGGCCGTTCACTCCCTACGCCGGCATTATCCGGTCAGGTTCAGGCGGTCGGCGGCCCCGGATCGTCTGATCCAGCCACCCTCTCAGCCCGCTTTCGGTGCGAGCTCCCGCGATCTGTTGTCGTCGCCGAGGCTAGCCCCGCGCTCCGATCCCTGCCAACCCCCGAGGCGGTGACACCCGAACGCGCGTCACCGCGCGACGCGGTCTGCGCGGTCTCCGACGCCCGGCTCAGTCCTCCACCGCGAAGGGGTCGCCCTCGACGGCCGGGTCCCAGGAGAGGCCGGGGACACCCCAGCCGTTGCGCTTGACCGCCTTCTTCGCCGCGCGCGCGTTGCGGCCGACGAGCCTGCTCAAGTACAGGTACCCGTCCAGGTGATCGGTCTCGTGCTGCAGGCAGCGGGCGAAGAATCCGGTGCCCTCCACCTCCACCGGGGAGCCGTCGACGTCGAAGCCGGTGACCTTCGCCCAGCTCGCCCGGCCGGTGGGGAAGGCCTCGCCCGGCACCGAGAGGCAGCCCTCCCAGTCGTCCTCCGGGTCCGGCATGGTCTGCGGGATCTCACCGGTCTCCAGCACCGGGTTCACCACCACGCCGCGGTGCCGCACGCCCTCGTCGTCCGGGCAGTCGTAGACGAACACCCGCAGGTCCACTCCGATCTGCGTCGCCGCGAGCCCGGCGCCGTTGGCGGCGGTGTTCGTCTCGAACATGTCGTCGACGAGGGAGCGCAGCGCGTCGTCGAACTGCTCGACGGGACGCGTGGGGTGGTGCAGCACCGGGTCGCCCACGATGCGGATCGGGTGAACAGCCATGCGGCGAAGGGTATCGGTCCGCCCGGCCGGAACACGTCGGACCGGCCTCCGGCCGCCCATCGGAGTGATCTTCGACGGCCTGCCCGCGCGTGGCCTCGGGGATCTTCGCCCGGGGCGTGTTGGCCGCGCACGGCGGTCTGGGTCGCGTGGTGTAATGGGCGCGGAATCACACCCGTGTGATTCCGGCGAACGCGGGGATCCCCGGATCGCGACGCGAGGAGCCAGATGGACGCCGCCCAGATGCTGACCGTGCACGAGATCGCCCGGCAGTGCCAGGAGATGGCGCGCACCGCCGGGCAGCGCGAAGCGGCGCCCGACTCCTCGCCCCGCGGGCACCTGCGACCGGTCGACGCGCCCACCGAACCGCTGCCGCGAGTTCCGCCCGAACCGTCCGCGACGGACGATCGAGCGAACGCGGAGCGGGTGGGTTCGGCGGACCGGGAGCTGGACGACCGCGAGCTGAGCATCCTCGCGTTCGAGCGGCAGTGGTGGAAGTGCGCGGGCGGCAAGGAGCGGGCCGTCCGCGAGCTGTTCGACATGTCCGGCACCCGGTACCACCAGGTGCTGAACGCCCTGCTGGACGACCCGGCGGCGGCCCGGGTGGATCCGATGCTGGTCAAACGTTTGCGCAAGGTGCGGGCGAGTCGGCAGCGTGCCCGGCAGGCCCGCCGACTGGGAATCGAGTGGCACTGATGACTTCCGGGGAACCCCCGACCAGCCCGTCCGCCGCGAAGATCGGTGGCTTCGCCCTCATCGGAGTCGGAGCGCTGGCGGCCGTGCTCGGCGTGTCCGCGCTGGTGTCCGGCGGGCCCGACGACGCGGCCGCGCCGCCGGTGGACCAGCAGCAGACCTCCGAGCCGCTGCCCCCGCTGCCGCCCGCGCCCAGCAGCTCCGAGCCGGCCCCCGCCCCCTCCACGTCCGCGCCGGCGCCCACCGCGGACGAGCCGCCCGCGCAGACCCCCGCTCCGGAGCCCCAGTCCCCGCCCGCGAACCAGCCGCGCCCGGACGCTCCCGGCGCGGGCCAGGGCGAGCAAGGACGGCCCAAGATCGTGGTGCGCGTCTACAACAACAGCACCATCAGGGGGCTCGCGCACCGCGCTGCCGACGAGTTCCGCAGCGTCGGCTACGACGTGCCGGAGGTCGGCAACTACGCCCGCGGCACGATCCCCACCACGACGATCTACTACCGCCCCGGCACCCCGGAGCAGGCGCAGGCCGAGGAGGTCGCCGCCGCGTTCCAGGCCCGCACCGAGCCCCGCTTCGACGGTCTCGACGGCGCCAGCCCGGGCGTCATCGCGATCATCACCAACGACTACAAGGGGCTGGGCAAGGGCGGCAAGTAGCGCCCCTCACCGGGATCCGGCGTAGCTCTCCAAGGCCGCGAGCTGCGCGGGATCGAGGGAGGGACGCACCACCTGCCGGGCGGTGGCCAGGTGCGCGGCGGAGACCTCGGCGGCCTCGAGGGATTCGCGCATCGCGGTCAGCGCCGCCTCCCGGACCAGCGCCGCGCAGTCCGCCGCCGAGTAGCCGTCCAGTTCCGAGGCCACCTCGGCCAGGTCCACGTCGGAGGCCAGCGGGGTGTTCCGCGCCGCGGAGCGCAGGATCTCCGCGCGCGCCTCGCCGTCCGGCGGCGGCACGTAGATCAGCCGTTCCAGCCTGCCGGGACGCAGCAGCGCCGGATCGACGAGCTCGGGCCGGTTCGTCGCGCCGAGCACCACGACCTCCCGCAGCGGCTCCACCCCGTCGAGCTCGGTGAGCAGCGCCGCCACCACCCGGTCGCCGACGCCGGAGTCGCTGGACTGGCCGCGACGGGGCGCCAGCGCGTCCACCTCGTCGAGGAAGATCAGCGTCGGCGCGGCGTTCGCGGCGCGCAGGAAGAGCTCGCGCACCGCCCGCTCGGACTCGCCGACGAACTTGTCCATCAGCTCCGCGCCCTTGACCGAGAGCACGTTGAGCCGCCCGCTGCCGGCCAGCGCCCGCACCAGGAAGGTCTTCCCGCAGCCCGGCGGTCCGTACAGCAGCAACCCGCGCGGTGGCTCCACGCCGAGCCGGGTGAACGAGTCGGGGTAGCGCAGCGGCCACAGCACGGCTTCGGTGAGCGACCGCTTCACCTCGGTCATGTCGCCCACGTCGTCCAGCGTGAGCCCCCCGGTCTGCAGGGTGTCCGAAGTGGACATCGAGATGGGCCGGACCGAGGAGAGCGCCTCGACGAGGTCGCTCTGGGCGATCGCGGGCTCGGCCGTGCCGTCCCCGTCCCGATGCCGCAGCGCGGCGCGCACTCCGGCCTCCCGGCGCAGCGCCACCAGGTCCGCCGCCGCGAAGCCGGGAGTGCGTTCGGCCAGCTCGCCCAGCGCCACGTCGGGTTCCAGCGGGGCGCCGCGCAGCAGCACCCGCAGCAGCTCGATCCGGGTCGCGGAGTCCGGCAGCGCGAGGGTGAGTTCCCGGTCCACCCGGCCGGGCTCGCGCAGCCTCGGGTCCACGGACTGCGGCTGCGCGCTGGTCACCACCACGGCGAGCCGCTCGGCGCCGAGCGCGGCGTCGAGCGCGTCGAGCGCGACGGTCGCCAGCGGCGGAGGCTCGGTGGCGGGCAGCAAGCTGTCGACGTCGGTGAGCAGCAGCACGCAGCTGCTCCCGCCCGCCGCGATCTCGGTGGCCCGGTCCAGCCCCTCCTGCAGGCGCTGGGCGGCGGAGCGGGATTCGAGGGCGGCGATGCTGGGCGCGGTGATCTCCACGAGCTCGGCGCCCACCTCGGCGGCCACCGAGCGCGCCAGGGTGGCCTTGCCCACCCCGGCCGGGCCGCTGAGCAGCACGCCGAGCTGGGCGCCCGCTCCGAGCCTGCGCAGCAGCTCCGGTTGTTCGAAGGACAGCCGCAGCCAGTCGGCGAGTCGGGTGGCGGTCTCGCGGGATCCGACCAGGTCGCTCACGGGCAGCGCGGGTTCCTCGGGCACCGCGGCCGGGGGAGGCGCGGGGGCTGGTGCCGCGTCGGACGGCGCGGGCCGGCTCGGCGCGGAGCCCTCGGCGCCGCGCCAGGACACCACCGTGGACGGTTGCACGGTGACGGCGCCGTCGGGATCGGTGGCGGCGATGGTGATGAGTTCGTTGGTCCAGGTCAGCCCGATCGACGCGGACAGCCGCCTGCGCACCTGTCCGGCGTTGGCCGCCGTCGCGGGCGCGAGGTCCTGGGGCAGCAGCGACACGGTGTCCCCGGGCCGGAAGACCTTGCCGGTCAGCGCCAGCCGGATCGCCTCGGGCGGCGCCGTCGCGGTGGCGAGCCGGGACCCGGCGACGGTCACCCGGCGCGCGGGAGCCACCCGGGCGGGCGCGACACCGATCTCGGAGCCCTCGGCCAAGCCGAGGTTCGTGAGGGCGATGTCGTCCACCAGCACCACTCCGGGCGGCCAGCCGCGCTCGGCGGCCGCGGCCAGCGCGACGGTCACGCGAGCGCCGGTGAGCGCGACCGCGTCCCACGGGCGCAGGCCCAGCGCGTCGAGCACTTCGGGGTGCAGCCGCACCACGCCTCGGCGGGTGTCGGCGGCGGCGGGCGAGAGGCGGGCGGTCAGCGTCAACGACGGCACGCCGCCGACTGTAGTGGTCGTTCCGCCCGGACCCGCGCGGAACGGGTTACGGCCTGGTGCCACCGCGATCGCGGCGCAGGCCGAGCCGACGCCAGCTCAGCCGGGGACCCTCCGGACCCCGGTTGCGGCGCATCCGCTGGCGGGTGCCGGCGAACGCGCGCCGGGGCAGCGGCGGCCGCAGCCCGAGCCGACGCTGGGTGCTCCGGCGGATCGCGCGCCGCTCGCGGGGAGCGGCCGCCCAGGCCTCCGGGTGCCGCACCAGCCAGCGATGCCGGTAGACGGCGTACGGGATGTGCACGAGGTACACCACCAGCGCGATGGCCAGCGAGATCAGCGGGAACACGATGATCCCGGCGGCCAGCACCGCCACCAGCACCAGCAGCGGTGCCATCAGCCGCGCGGGCACCTTCGCGGTCTTCAGCGACAGCGTCGGCACCCGGCTCACCGCCAGCGCGGCCACCGCCACGATCCATCCGATCACGACCGGCTGCTGCGCCCACCAGCCGAGGTAGCCGAAGTGCGCGGTGAGCACCAGCGGCAGCAGCGCCAGCAGACCCGCCGCCGGGGCGGGGACGCCGACGAAGAACTCCTTGCTGAACGCGGGCTGCGCGGTGTCGTCGAGCAGCGTGTTGAACCGCGCCAGGCGCAGGATCATGCACACCGCGAAGATGAGGGCCGCGATCCACCCCGCCCGGTTGTCCTGCAGCTGCCAGGCGTAGAGCGTCAGCGCCGGGGCCACCCCGAACGACATCGCGTCCGAGAGCGAGTCCAGCTCCGCGCCCATCCGCGAGGTCGCGTCCAGCAGCCGCGCGATCCGGCCGTCGAGGCCGTCCAGCACGGCCGCCACCGCGACCGCCGCGATGGCCCCGTTGAGCTCGCCGTTCAGCGCGAACTGCACGGCGGAGAGCCCCGAGCACATCGCCAGCACCGTGATCGCGTTCGGCAGCAGGCGGATGCCGGGCGGGGTGAGGCGCGGGCCGTTCATGCCCGCTCGCCACCAGGGAGCTCGGCGAGCACGGTTTCGCCGCCCACGGTGCGCTGGCCGGGCTCCACGAGGACCCGGCTGCCCGCGGGCACGTAGAGGTCGACGCGGGAGCCGAATCGGATCAGCCCGTAGGTGCGGCCCGCGACGGCGCGATCGCCGTCCTGGGCGGAGCAGACGATGCGGCGGGCGACGAGCCCGGCGATCTGCACGACGGCGAGCTCGTGGCCCTCGTCGGTGCGCAGCAGCAGCGAGTTGCGCTCGTTGTCGTCGCTGGCCTTGTCCAGGTCGGCGGAGAGGAACTTGCCGGGCCTGTAGGCGACCTGCTCGATCTCGCCGTGCGCGGGCAGCCGCTGCACGTGCACGTCGAAGACGGTGAGGAACGCGCTGATCCTGGTCATCTCGCGGTCGCCGAGCCCGAGCTCGGGCGGCGGGGTGGCCGCCTCCACGTGCGCCACGGTGCCGTCGGCCGGCGCGACCGCGATCCCGCTCCGGCTCGGCGTGACGCGCCGGGGCTCGCGGAAGAACCAGGCGCACCAGGCGGTCGCGATGCCGCCGAGGACGCCGGCGGGCCGCCACGCGCGGCGCAGCAGCAGGGTGGCGAGGGCGGAGCCGAGCACGAAAGGCTTGCCCGCCGGGTGCATCGGGGGGACGGTGTCGCGGGCCAGCTGGGCGAGGTGCGCCAGCGGGTTGCCGGAGGACGTGCCGGGTTCTGTCTGGGTGCTCATCGAGCTGCTACACCCCTGCGTCGGAGGTCGTCGTCGTCGCGCGTGGGAACGCGCTGCGACCGTGCCGGTACAGCATCTCCGACGGGCCCCCGGCGGGTGCGTCAGGGGGCCGGGTGGTTCCTCCGCGGTCCGGTGCGCGGGGCGGATGCCCTGAACGGGTGAGGCACTTGCCCTGGAACGGGCGAGGCGGGGAGAGAAGTGCCGGGGTGGCCCGGCGCCCCCGAAGCGCCGGTGCCACCCCGGCACCTACCGCCAGGCGCCTCCCCGTGGGCGCCGAACGGTCCCCGAAGTGGGCCCGTGCACCCCCCGACGGCACACGGAACCCGGTGTCCGCTCCCTCCTGGGGAAGGAGCTGACGTCTGAAGAGACGGAGTCGATCGACAGGTTGTTACGCGATTCCCAGTGTAATTGAGCTCACATGAACTACGTAGCCGCTATTGGAGGACATTGGTCGGCAAAATTGGTGACCCAGTGTGACAACTCGCCGGAAGGTGTCCCTCACTCGTCAGAGGACTCCTGCCGATCGTCCACCCGCATCCGCGCGCCCATCAGCTCGCCGAGGCCGCCGTAGGGATCGCCGCGCTCGTCGGTGTCCGGGGTGCTGCGCACCACGAGTTCCGCGACGTCGTCCGCCCCGGTCACCACCGCGTCCGGGCGCACCTCCGAGCTGGAGGCGTCGTCCAGGTACAGCTCCAGCTTCAGCGACCAGCCCGACTTCTCGTGGGTCAGCGTCGTGGCCGCCACGTCCCTGCTGTCCACCCACTGCGCGCCGTCCCGCTCCCGCAGCCGGTCCACCTGGGCCACCAGCAGCTCGTCGAGCTCCTCCAGCTCCGACTGCCACACCCGGGCCGAGGCGCCGGCCAGCAACCGCCGAGCCGCGCTCGCCGAGCTCGGGAGGAACACCAGGCCCCGGTCGGTGACGAGCAGGTCGTAGCGCTCGCCCGCGTACAGCACCGGGCTGACCAGTCCGGACACCGAGGGCTCCGGTTCGGCGGCGGGCTCGCGGGCGTGCTGCAGCGGGACGCCGAGGTCGACCAGCGCCCGGTGCAGGCCGGGGATCAACCGCGGATCGGCCACAGCCGGGCGCACCAGCCGATCCGGGTCCAGCGGCCTGCCGGAGCTCAGCCGCACCACGGACTCGCCCGCCCAGTCCAGCTCGTGCTGCGCGCGGCCGGCGCAGACCAGCGCGTCCACCACGGCACCCCCGAGCAGCTCGGTGAGGGTGTCCACCGCGGCCTCGTCCACCCGGTCGGGGCTCAGCCCGGGGTTGAGCACCGGGTTGATCAGGTCCGGTCCCTCGCCCCGGTGGATCGCGGCGAGCACTCCACCGATCGCGGGCGGGCACTCCAACCCGCTCTGCGCCACCGCCGAGCTCAGCAGCCCCGCCTGCCGGGCGACCTCCGCCGCGCCCGCCTTGCGGGCCAGGTCCGGCCAGGGCAGCCGGGGGCCGAGCCCGTCGACCAGCAACCTGCTCTCCAGTTCCGGGACGCTCTTGCGCGGTTCCCGCAGCAGCGCGAAGGCGGGGTGCTCCTCGGGCTCCCGGTCGCCGCCGCGCAGCCGCTTCATCGCTTCCACCCGCTCCCGGGTGGAGGGGCTCACGTCGCGCTCGTCGGCCAGCGCCTGCTTGACCCGCTCGGCGAGCTGCGGCTTGCGCTCCGGGTGGTCCATGAACGCCCGGAACCCGAGAAGCAGGTCCGGGGCGTGCTCGACCTTGGTGGCCATGCTCAGGTACTGCTCGGCGTAGTCGCGCCAGCCGAACTCGATCGCCTTCATCTTGCGCAGCGAGGTGACCGCGGCGCGCTTGCCCGCGGCCTTCACCGCGACCACGTCCGCGCCGAGCCAGAGCCGGTCGCCGACCCCGCCCGCGATCGACGTGCAGAGCCGGGCGTATCCGGTGAACAACCACTTCACCGGCCCGCCGGTGAGGCCGTTCGCGGTGCGCCGCACGCTCGTCTCGACGCGGTCGGCCAGCACCACCAGCTTGCCCGCGCCGACCGTGCGCCCGAGCTCGCGGGCCACCACGGCGCGCAGCTCGCTGGTGGACAGCCCGGCGATGAGCGGTAACCCGATCTCCAGGTGCCGGGCGCGGACCCGGAGCCCGAGCAGCGCGGTGTCCTCCCGGAGCCGGGCGCGGGGTCGCGAGGTCACCCGCACCTCGTCCGGGGTGGCGGCGCCGGATCCCGCCGTGATCGAGTCGATCATCTTCCAGATCTTCGGCTGCGCGGCGCGGGTCAGCTCGACGCCGCGCGGTCGCTCCCGCTCCCGCAGGACCGTCCGCAGGCCGATGCCGATCACCGCCGCGACCAGGACCGCGGCCAGCCCGGCGCGGACTCCGCCGCCGAAGTCGAGGCGCACGGTGTAGGCGGCTATCGCGAGCAGGCCCAGCACCATTCCGAGAGGAACGGCGAAGAAGCCGATGTGCAACGCCAGCGCCAAGGCGGCGCGCCAGGGGCCACGCACGGTGTTGAAACTCCTGAGTGAGGTCTGTCGATTGCCGGGGGAACCGCGCGGCGCCGCCAGGGGCGCCGGTGGTGCGCTGGCAGTCTTGGCGGAAAACTGCGGGACGTCAATCCATCAGAAGTACGTCCACTGTGGAACCGGCCGGTAGTTCCACCGCGTCCTCCGGCACCTCCAGCAGGCAGTTGGCGGTGGCCATCGCGGACAGCAGGTGCGATCCGGGACCGCCGTGCGGGGCCACGGTCGCGGTCTCCGGGTCGAACAGCGCTCTGCGGTACTGCCGCCGGGCGGACGGGGCCTGCAGGGCGCTGGTCAGCGTCGCCTTCCGGACGGGGCGTTCGGCGCGGTGGTGGCCCGCGGCCGCCCGCAGCGCGGGGCGGACGAAGACCTCGAAGGACACCATCGCGCTGACCGGGTTGCCGGGCAGCGCCACCACGGCGGGCCCGCCCCGGTAGCGGCCCGCGCCCTGCGGCATCCCGGGCTGCATGGCGACCTTGGTGAACTCGACGCCGTTGCCGGACAGCGAGTCCTTGACCACCTCGTAGGCGCCCGCGCTGACCCCGCCGGAGGTGATGATCAGGTCGGTGCGCTCCAGGTGCGGTGCGAGCGCGGCGTGGAAGGCGGCCACGTCGTCGGGCACGAAGCGCAGCAGCTCGGCGACGCCTCCGGCCTCGCGCACGGCGGTCGCCAGCATCAGGCCGTTGGACTCGTAGATCTGCCCGGCGCGCAGCGGCGATCCGGGCTCCACGAGCTCCGATCCGGTGGAGAGCACCAGCACCCGCAGCGGCCTGCGCACCGGCAGCCGCGCCGCGCCGACCGCGGCGGCGATGCCGAGCTGGCTCGGGCCCAGCGATGTACCGGCGGCGAGCACCGCCGTGCCCACCCGCACGTCCTCGCCCGCGCGGCGCAGGTTCGCGCCCGGCTGAGCGGGCGCGCGCACCTCGACCTCGGCGGTGCCGCCGTCGGTGCGCTCCACCGGCACCACGGCGTCCGCGCCGGAGGGCATCTGGGCGCCGGTCATGATCCGGTGCGCGGTGCCGGGTTGCAGCGGCGGGCTGTCGATCCGCCCGGCGGGCAGGTCCTCGCTCACCGGCAGCACCACCGGGCGCTCCGGAGCCGCTTCGGTGACGTCGACGGAGCGCACCGCGTAGCCGTCCATCGCGGAGTTGTCGAACGGCGGCAGCGGAATCGCCGCGACGAGGTCCTCGGCCAACGCCAGCCCGAGGCAGTCGGCCAGCGCCCGGGACTCCACCGGAGCCGGGCTGATCAGCGACGCGATCCGAGCCCGGTGCTCGGAGACCGGGGTCAGGGCGGAGGGTCCAGTTGCGTGGGGCACGCCCCGATCATCGGCCATCGGGTGCGGGGTTGTCGCCACCGGCGTGCCCAAAGTCGCCCGGGTGCCCGTGGCAGACTGCCTGCGATCGTGTGAGCGGCGCTGGAAGGAGGGGCCGTGCAGGTACGGAATCGGCACACGCCGTCGTTCGGAGTGGCCCGGTTGCTGCTCGCGTCCGGCGAGCCCGTCCGGATCGCTGCGGGATCGATGCTCGCGACCAGCTACGGCGTCGCGGTCGAGACGCGCGCCGGTGGGCTGCTGAAGTCCTGGACCAGGGGCGGCTCCGGCGCCTCCACCTGCACCGCGGGCCAGCAGGGCGGCTGGGTGGACGTCGCGTCCCCGCTGCCCGGGGACCTGCACGTGCTGGAGCTCGACGACCAGGGATGGTGCGTGGCGAGCTCGGCGTGGCTGGCCTCGGCGTCGGGCGTGCAGGCCGACGAGCAGTGGTCCGGGTTCCGGAACCTCTTCGGCGACAAGCGCGGTTTCCTCAGCCACCTGTCCGGGCAGGGGCCGGTGGTGCTCGCCTGCTGCGGTGCGCTGGACGTGATGACCTTGCAGCCGGGGGAGTTCCTCACCGTCGCGACCGGTCACGTGCTGGCCTACGGGGAGGCCGTGCAGACGCGGCTGCGCCAGGCCGAGCACGGTGCGGACCAGTCGTTGCAGTCCGGTGCGGGCCTGGTGTTCGACTTCGCGGGCCCGGGACAGGTGCTGGTGCAGACGCGGGACCCCCGTTCGCTGGCGAGCTGGCTGCATTCGCGCGGCGCGGCGCGTTCCTGATTCGGGAGCCGGGCTGCCCGGCGACGTTCTCGGTTCCGCGCGACTTTCCGCGCGAAACCGATTCCGGGACCGTTCGGAACGGTGGAATATTCCGCGAATTTCCCTCGTGCGAATCGGGGTACGGGAATCGCTCCGGCTACGCGCAGTGGCCAGGAAATGCACTCGTTTGGACCAGTATTTCGCGGAAAAGTCGCAATGGTCGGTAGCGGACGAACCGGGCGGACTCCGGTAGCGTCATCCGTGCTCCATCGGCGCTTTATCGGGGCGCCGTGCATCGCATTTCAACGAGGAGGACGCCGTGGCGGTCGGCACGGTCAAATGGTTCAACTCGGAGAAGGGGTACGGCTTCATCGCCACTGATGGTGGATCTGATGTGTTCGTGCACTACTCCGCGATCAACATGTCCGGTTTCCGCACCCTCGCCGAAGGTGACCGGGTCGAATTCGAGGTGAAGGCGGGGCGCGACGGCCGAAGCCAGGCTGACGGCGTCCGCAAGGTCTGAAGCTCGCCGACCGGTGGCCCGCCCCTCGCGCTGGGGGCGGGCCACCGGTCGTCCGGGGCTGCGAGCGGGGATCCGGTGGCGAGTCGTCGAACCCGCGGACGTGGATGATCGCGGGGCGTTAGGCTTCCTGACGTGTCGGAAGACCTCACCGGGCGCCGTCTCGGCCACTACAAGATCGACGGAGTGCTCGGCCGCGGCGGGATGAGCGTGATGTACCGGGCGACCGATACCCGCTTGGGTCGCAAGGTCGCGCTCAAGATCATGGGCGAGCACATCACCGGGGACGCGGAGTTCCGCGAGCGGTTCGTCGACGAAGCCCGCAACACCTCGGCCATCGACCACGCGAACATCGTGCCGCTGTACGACTTCGGCGAGGTCGACGGGATGCTCTACATCGCGATGCGGCTGGTCGACGGTTCCGACCTGGCCAGCCTGATCAAGGACGGCCCGATCTCGCCGCCGCGGGCGCTGGAGCTGCTCAGCCAGGTCGCCGAGGCGCTGGACATGCTGCACGAGCGCGGTCTGGTGCACCTCGACCTCAAACCGGCGAACGTGCTGGTGACCTCCCGGGAGTCCTCCAGCGAGCACGTGTACCTGGCCGACTTCGGGCTCACCCGGCGCGGCGCCACCGGGCACCGCACCAGCTCCGGCGACTTCCTCGGCTCCCCGACCTACGCCGCGCCGGAGCACCTGCGCGGCGAGCCGGTCGACGGCCGCACCGACCTCTACGCGCTGTGCTGCATGTTGTTCGCCTGCCTCACCGGAAGGCCGCCGTTCCAGGGGCAGGTGCAGGAGGTCATCCAGGGGCACCTGAACTCCGCGCCGCCCTCGGCGCTGTCGCTGGTGTCGCTGCCGGTGGGCCTGGACGAGGTGCTGCGCCGGGGCATGTCGAAGAAGGCCGACCAGCGCTACGACACCTGCAAGGAGCTGATGGCGGCGGCGAAGGCCGCGCTGAACGCGCACCCGGACGCGCCGACGAAGCGGACGACGCCCGCGCCGGGTCCCGCCTCCGGGCCGCTGCCCGCCCAGCGGCCGCCGCAGCAGCCCGGTCCCCGGCAGGGCGGCCCCCGGCAGGCCGGTCCGCCCTCCGGGCCCCAGCCGACCGGGCCGCAGCCGACCGGGCCGCAGCCGACCGGCCCGCAGCAGCCCGGGCCGCAGCAGCCCGGGCCGCAGCACTCGGGTCCCTATCCGATGCCGCAGCGCCCGGCCGGCCCGGGCGGGGACCCGGTGCGGCTGCGTCCGCCGATGCCGGTGCAGTCCTCCTCGTTCGCGACGAACGGGGGCGGCGGCTCGGCCAAGTGGCTGGTGCCGCTGGTGCTCGCGGTCGCCGCGATCGTGCTCGTGATCGTGTTCATCGCGCTGGCCTCCGGGGGTTCCGGCGGGGCCAGCGGCGGTGCGGGCGGTGAGGTGAGCTCGTCCCGGTCCACCGGCGGGCTGCCCACCGAGGTTCCGACGACCACCCGCTGAACATGGCCTCCGCCACCCCGACGAGTGGCCGAGTTGGGCCCGAACGGGGGGAATAGTGGCTGGTTGGGGGCGCTGCGCGCCGCAGCGGCTTGCACTCGCCGAGCGTGAGTGCTAAACCTGGATCTGGCACTCAGCGCAGTTGAGTGCCAGGTCGGGACGGTGAGGCCGTCCGCGCTCCGCCACACGACGGCGGTGCGTGACCGGTCGTCCGTCGCGGGCACCGAGCCTGGCCGAGCACAGAGTCCTGCCACGGGGTGCATCTGCCTTTCGTGGCGTCCAGATAGGTGGAGGACCACACCGCAATGGCCAAGATGATCGCGTTCGACGAGGAAGCCCGCCGCGGCCTTGAGCGCGGCATGAACACCCTCGCCGACGCCGTCAAGGTGACGCTCGGGCCGAGGGGCCGCAACGTCGTGCTCGAGAAGAAGTGGGGCGCGCCGACCATCACCAATGACGGCGTCTCCATCGCCAAGGAGATCGAGCTCGAGGACCCCTGGGAGAAGATCGGGGCCGAGCTCGTCAAGGAAGTGGCGAAGAAGACCGACGACGTCGCCGGTGACGGCACGACGACCGCCACCGTGCTCGCTCAGGCGCTGGTTCGCGAGGGTCTGCGCAACGTCGCCGCAGGCGCCAGCCCGATCGCCCTGAAGCGGGGCATCGAGAAGGCCACCGAGGCGATCGCCGAGCAGCTGCTCAAGAGCGCCAAGGAGATCGAGACCAAGGACCAGATCGCCTCCACCGCGGCGATCTCGGCTGGCGACCGCCAGATCGGCGAGCTGATCGCCGAGGCCATGGACAAGGTCGGCAAGGAAGGCGTCATCACCGTCGAGGAGAGCAACACCTTCGGGCTCGAGCTGGAGCTCACCGAGGGCATGCGCTTCGACAAGGGCTACATCTCGCCTTACTTCGTCACCGACACGGAGCGGATGGAGGCGTCGCTCGACGACCCGTACATCCTGCTGCTGAGCTCCAAGGTCTCGAACATCAAGGACCTGCTCCCGCTGCTCGAGAAGGTCATGCAGGCCAACAAGCCGCTGCTGATCATCTCCGAGGACGTCGAGGGCGAGGCCCTGTCCACCCTGGTGGTCAACAAGATCCGCGGGACCTTCAAGTCCGTCGCGGTCAAGGCCCCCGGCTTCGGCGACCGCCGCAAGGCGATGCTGCAGGACATGGCGATCCTGACCGGTGGTCAGGTCATCAGCGAGGAGGTCGGCCTCAAGCTGGAGACCGCCGACCTGCCGCTGCTGGGCCAGGCCCGCAAGGTCGTCGTGACCAAGGACGAGACCACCATCGTCGAGGGTGCCGGGGACGACGAGCAGATCGCCGGCCGGGTCAACGAGATCCGCGCCGAGATCGACCGCTCGGACTCCGACTACGACCGCGAGAAGCTGCAGGAGCGCCTGGCCAAGCTGGCCGGTGGCGTGGCCGTCATCAAGGCGGGTGCGGCGACCGAGGTCGAGCTCAAGGAGCGCAAGCACCGCATCGAGGACGCGGTCCGCAACGCCAAGGCCGCCGTCGAGGAGGGTGTCGTCGCCGGTGGCGGCGTGGCCCTGCTGCAGGCCGCCGTGTCCGCGTTCGACGGGCTCAAGCTCGAGGGCGACGAGGCGACCGGTGCCAACAGCGTCAAGCTGGCCGTCGAGGCCCCGCTGAAGCAGATCGCGATCAACGCCGGTCTCGAAGGCGGCGTCGTGGCGGAGAAGGTCAAGGGTCTGCCCGTCGGACACGGCCTCAACGCCGCGACCGGCGAGTACGAGGACCTGCTGGCGGCCGGCGTGCCGGACCCGACCAAGGTCACCCGCTCGGCGCTGCAGAACGCCGCGTCGATCGCCGCGCTGTTCCTGACCACCGAGGCCGTCGTCGCCGACAAGCCGGAGAAGGAGTCCGCTGGCGCGGGCGCCGCCGGTGGCGACCCGATGGGTGGCATGGGCGGCATGATGTGATCCATGCCGGTTCCCGGGGTTCGCGCTGAACCCCAGACCGCACGAGGAAGGGCCGTCCCGAACGGGACGGCCCTTCCTCGCGTCTCGGCCCCTTCCGGGGACCGGCCCGCGCGATCGGTTCCGCCCGCCCGACGCGGGCGCGTACTCCGCTCCGGCGGGGTGTGCGGGACGGCACGCCCCGCCGAACGGGGGATCCGGGGACGGGCCGGGTGGCGCGAGCCGGTCAGGTCGCGCCGCGCACCCGGTCGATGTGATCTCCTGAGCACCGAACGCGTGGTTCATGGGCGAGGAGGTTCGGGCGAATGGCCATTCCAGGTGCGCTGCGCCGGTTCGGTGGTGCGGCGGCGGTGGCGCTCAGCGCCGCGCTGATCGCCGCGAGCTGCACCGATGCGGCGCCACCCGCGCAGCAACCGCCCGGCGGCGACTCCGGACCGGCGTCCTACCCGGCCGAGGGCGTGCCGGAGGTGGTGCCGCAGCCGCGGAAGGCGGAGCGGCTCGGCGACGACGTGGCGGTCCGCGGCACGGTCGAGCTCGTCGTGGACCCCTTCGTGGACGCCCCGACGCGGGAACTCGCCGAGCGCGTGCTGCGGGAGGCCGGGGCCGCCGACGTGGTCGTGCGCGAGCCCGGCCCGGCCACCGAGGACGCGACGCTGCGGGTGCGCATCGGGGACCGGATGTCGCCCGGTGTCGTGAAGGGCCTGCAGAGCAACGGCTGGGGCGCACCGTCCCCGTTGCCCGAGGAGGGCTACGTGCTCGCGGCCCGAGGCGGCCAGGAGAGCGTGGTGCTCGGCGCCGACGCCCCGGCGGGCGCCTACTACGCGGTGCAGACGCTGCGCCAGCTCACCTCGCCGGGCCGGATCGCCGGGGTCGGTGTGGTGGACGAGCCGTCGATGCCGCTGCGCGGCACGATCGAGGGCTTCTACGGCAGCCCGTGGACGCACGGCGAGCGGATGGACCAGCTCGCGTTCTACGGCGACGTCAAGCTCAACACCTACATCTACGCGCCGAAGGACGACCCGTACCACCGGGAGCGCTGGCGCGAGCCGTACCCGGCGGACAAGCTCGCCGAGGTCCAGCAGCTCATCGGCCAGGCCGCGGCGCACCACGTGCGGTTCACCTTCGCGCTCTCGCCGGGCACCTCGATCTGCTACAGCGATCCGGACGACTTCCAGGCGCTGCTGGCGAAGCTGCAGGCCGTGTACGACTCGGGAGTGCGGGACTTCTCGGTGCCGCTGGACGACATCACCTACACCAGGTGGAACTGCGGAGCGGACCAGCAGCGCTACGGGGCTCCGGGTGAGGCCGCAGCGGGCCGTGCCCAGGCGGAGCTGCTCAGCAGGGTGCAGCGGGAGTTCGTCGACACCCACCCCGACGTCCGCCCGCTGCAGACGGTGCCCACCGAGTACTCCGACTACGAGGACTCGTCGTACAAGACCGCCCTGCGCGAGGGCCTGGACCCCCGCGTCGTCGTGATGTGGACGGGCGACGGCGTGATCCCGGAGCGGATCACCGTCTCGGACGCCGAGCAGGCCGCCCAGGTCTGGGGCCGGAAGGTGTTCATCTGGGACAACTACCCCGTCAACGACTTCGACAAGTCCGTCGGCCGGTTGCTGCTCGGGCCCTACGGGGAGCGCGAGCCCGGGCTGAGCGAGCAGGTCGTCGGCGACGTGGTGAACCCGATGAACCAGGCGGCCGCCAGCAAGGTCGTCGAGATCGGCGCGGCCGATTTCGCCTGGAACGACGGCGACTTCGACCCGCGCCGCGCGCACGAGGCCGCCGCCCGCTACCTGGCCACGGATCCGGCGGCCGCGCTGCATCCGGCCTCGGCGGCCGATCCGGACACGACCCGGGCGCTGCTGGTGTTCTTCGACCTCAACGCGATGTCGCCGCTGGCCAACGGTTCCCCGTGGCAGCCGCCCGCACCGGAGCTGGCGCGGCGGCTGGACGTCTTCCGCTCCCAGTGGACCGGCGGGGACCGCGTGGCGGCGCTGACCGAGCTGCGGGCCTACGCGCAGCAGGTCGCGGACGCCCCGGAACAGATCCGCGCCGAGGCGCCGGCGGACTTCAGCGCCGACTCCGAGCCGTGGTTGCAGGCCACCGACCTGTGGGGCGATGCGTTCCTCGCGACGGTCGACGGCTTGCGGGCGCGCGAGGACGGCAACCAGGCGGTCGCCGACGAGCGCTTCGCCGCGGCCGCAGACCTCGCCGATCGAGCCGGGCAGATCCGGACGATCCCGGGCGAGACCCGTCCGGAGGGGCCGGTCCGGCTCGCCGACGGCGTGCTGGACGTCTTCATCCGGCAGGCGCCGCAGCTGGGTTGATCAGTCCTGCGGGACGATGACCCAGCAGGCCAGGTAGAGCAGGATCCCCGTGCCGAAGCCGAGGACGGTGGCGGCGACGAGGCCGACCCGCACCAGGGTGACGTCGATGCCCAGCAGGTCGGCCACGCCGCCGCACACCCCGGCGAGCAGCCCGTCGGCCCTGCGCCGGAACCGGCGTGCCGCGCCCCCGGGCTTCCCGGATTCCGGGGGCTCGGGCGCGGTGGTGATGACGTGCGGGGCCTCGGCGGTGCGGTTCGTCGTCTCGGTCATGACACCCAGCATGGAGCGCGGGTCGGCCCGAGAACTCGGGGAGTCCCCGGGGCCGACCCCGGAACCCGGAACCCCGAGACCTCCGGGACGACCCGCTCCCCGGCGGGGCCGCCGCGCCGCGTGACATGATCGGTCCGCGGAAAGGGGTGGCGCATGAGCAGGTTCAGCGGGTTTCCCGCGCACGTCGAGAAGTACGTCGGACCGGTGCGCGGCGCCGACTCCCGGGAGGCGGACGGCCGGGATCGCGGCTACCACCTGGTCTACTGCGACCACCGCGACGGGTCGTACGTGTCGGTGCTGACCAGCGGCCTGCGCGAGCACCTCGCCGGGGCCCCGCTGCCGCAGGAGGTGCTGTGCACCGTGCACGCCGATCAGGAGCGCTACGGGCGGCACCTGACCGCGGTGATCGCTGAACTGCTCACCGAGTCCCGCAGCCGGGTCGGTTACGGCGCGCTGATCATGAACGATCGGGCGCTGCTGCCCGACACCGAGATCGCGGGCGCGCTGGCCGCGCCGCACCCCTACCTCGCGGACGACTTCGACGTGCTGCTCGACGCCGATGGCGCTCCGGTGCTTCAGCTGATCACCCTGCTCCCGATCACTCGCGGTGAGTCCCAGCTGGTGGCCCGCTACGGCCGGGACGCCCTCTACGACCGGTGGGAGCAGCGGCACGTGGACCTCACCGACATCCACCGCCCCTCCGCGGCCTGACCCCGCACCACCCGGGCGCGTCCTGACCCCGCGATTTCTCGCGAAATCGCCTTCCCACCCCCTCGGACCCGGCAATTTCTCGCGAAATCGCGCCCCAGACCGCTCGGCTGCGGGTGATTTCTCGCGAAATCGCGGTCGTGCCCGCTCGGCTGTGGCGATTTCTCGCGAAATCGCGGTCGTCGGGACCGATCCGCCCAGCGGTGCCGGTGGCTACGCTCGCGGCATGGGTGAGGACGGTGCGGCGGAGTGGAACTCGCCGGGTGAGGTGGCCGCGGCGCTGGACGGGGTGGGCTACCTGCCCGACGAGGGCATCGCGACCGCCGCGTTCCTCGCGCTGCGGATGGGGCGCCCGCTGCTGTGCGAGGGGGAGCCGGGGACCGGCAAGACCGCGCTGGCGCAGTCCCTCGCCGCCGCGATGGGCGTGGAGCTGATCCGCTTGCAGTGCCACGAGGGCATCGACGCCGCCCAGGCGCTCTACGACTGGGACTTCCCGCGCCAGCTGCTGCACCTGCGCACCCTGGAGGCGGCCGCGGACGGCGCGCTGGACGCCGAGGCCGCCGAGGCTTCGCTCTACACCGACCGGTTCCTGCTGGCCCGACCCCTGCTGCGGGCGCTGCGGGAGGCGCCGTGCGTGCTGCTGGTCGACGAGATCGACCGCGCCGACGACGAGTTCGAGGCCTTCCTGCTGGAGGTCCTGTCCGAGCACGCCGTGAGCATTCCCGAGCTCGGCGAGGTCCGGGCGCCCGCGCCGCCGGTGGTCGTGCTGACCTCCAACCGCACCCGCGAGCTGCACGACGCGCTCAAGCGCCGCTGCCTGTACCACTGGCTCGACCACCCCGGTCGGGAGCGCGAGGTGGCGATCCTGCGCCGCGGGCTGCCCGGTGTGGACGAGCGGCTCGCCGAGCAGGTGGCCACCACCGTGCGCCGGATGCGGGAACTGGAGCTGGTGAAGCCGCCGGGTGTGGCGGAGTCGCTGGACTGGGCGCGGGCGCTGCTGGAGCTGGGCGGCCAGCTCCAGCCAGGAACGGCGGCCGCCAGCCTGGGCGCGGTGCTGAAGTACCGGGAGGACCTGGACCGGGTGCGCGGCTCCGGGCTGCTCGACGAGCTCGGCGCCGCCCCGACGTGATCAACGGCTGGTGCGGCGCGCGGGCAGAATGAGGGCATGGACGCCGTCGCCGGCCTGGTCGACTTCGCCCGCGCGCTGCGGCATTCCGGGATGTCGTGCGGGCCGGACCGGGTGCGGGCCTTCCTCGCCGCCACCGGGCACACCGGCCTCGCTGAACGGTCGGCGGTGTACTGGGCGGGCCGGGTGACCCTCTGCTCGGGCCCCGAGGACCTGGACCGCTACGACGCCGCGTTCGCTGCTTGGTTCGGCGGGGATGCGCCTGCCGCGCTGGTGCTCCCGGCCGAGCCGCGCCGGGCGCGGATCGCGGCGCTGGACCCCGGGACCGAGAGTGCGGAGCACGAGCACGCTCCGCTGCGCGCGGCCGCGAGCGGCGCTGAGGTGCTGCGCCACCGGGACCTCGCCGAGCTCGGCGAGGCGGAGCGCCAGCACCTGCGCGAGCTGCTCTCGAGGCTGCGCCCCGAGCCGCCGACCCGGCCTGCCGCGCGCTGGCGGCGGTCCCGGCGCGGCCAGCTGGCCACGCGCCCGACGCTGCGCGCCGCGCTGCGCACCGGCGGCGAACCGCTGCGGCAGCTGCGGCACCGCAGGACTCGTCGACCGCGCCGGGTGGTGCTGCTGGTCGACGTCTCGGGCTCGATGAGCCGCTACGCCGACGCACTGCTGCGCTTCGCCCACGTGGTGACCCGCCGCGCGCCCGCGAGCACCGAGGTGTTCACGCTGGGGACCCGGCTCACGCGGGTGACCCGGCCGCTGCGGCTGCGCGATCCGGAGGAGGCGCTGCGCGCCGCGTCCCGGGCGGTGCCGGACTACTCCGGCGGTACCCGGCTCGGCGAGACGTTGCGGGCGTTCCTGGACCGGTGGGGTCAGCGCGGCACGGCGCGAGGCGCGGTGGTCGTGGTGTTCTCCGACGGCTGGGAGCGCGGCGACGCGAGCCTGCTCGGCGAGCAGTTGGCCAGGTTGCGGCGGTTCGCGCGGGCCGTGCTCTGGGCGAACCCGCACGTCGGCCGGGTCGGCTACCGGCCGGTGCAGGCCGGGATCGTCGCCGCGCTACCACACCTCGACTCGTTCGTCACGGGACACAGCCTGGACTCGTTGCGCCGAGTCTGGGCCGAGGTGGAGCGCTTCGGTGGGAATGCGACCGGGCGACCCGGTGCTGAGATGTCCATGAAGTGGGAAGCAGGCGCAACGGAGGTGGACCGTGCGTGACGTCCTCGACGAGGTGGCCGAGCGGTGGGAGGCCGGTGAGTCCGTGGGCCTCGGCACCGTGGTGGCGACCTTCCGGTCCGCACCGCGCCCGCCCGGCGCCGCGATGCTGGTGACGAGTGGCGGTGAAGCCGTCGGCAGCGTCTCCGGCGGTTGCGTCGAAGGCGCGGTGTACGAGCGGGCGACGGCGGCGCTGGACGGTGAGCCCGCGGCGCTGCAGCGCTACGGCGTGAGCGACGACGACGCCTTCGCCGTCGGGCTGACCTGCGGCGGCATCCTCGACGTCTTCGTGGAGCGGGTGGACCAGGAATCGTTCCCGGACTTCGACGCGCTGGTCAAGTCCGTGCGGAAGGAAGAGCCGGTGGCGGTGGCGACCGTGGTCGACCACCCCGATCCGGCGCGGGTCGGTGCTCACCTGCTGGTGTGGCCGGAGCGAACCCGGGGTGGCCTGGGCGAATCCCGGGTGGACGACGCCGTGGCCGACGACGCGCGCGGGATGCTCGCCGCCGGGCGCAGCGGGGTGCTGGAGTACGGCCCGCAGGGCCAGCGGCGCGGCGAGGGCATGAGGGTGTTCGTGAACGCCTTCGAGCCGCCGCCGAGGATGCTCGTGTTCGGCGCGATCGACTTCGCCGCCGCGATGGCCCGGATAGGTGGATTCCTCGGCTACCGGGTGACGGTGTGCGACGCGCGGCCGGTCTTCGCGACCCGCAGCCGGTTCCCCGGGGTGGACGACGTCGTCGTGGACTGGCCGCACCGGTACCTGGAGTCGGAGGCCGAGGCCGGGCGGCTGGACGCGCGGACCGCGGTGATGGTGCTGACGCACGACCCGAAGTTCGACGTGCCGGTGCTGGAGCTCGCGCTGCGCCAGCGGGTCGGCTACGTGGGCGCCATGGGGTCGCGGCGCACCCACGACGACCGGATTCGGCGGCTGCGCGAGAACGGGATGACCGAGGCGGAACTGGACCGGCTCTCCTCGCCGATCGGGTTGGACCTGGGGGCTCGCACCCCGGAGGAGACGGCGGTGTCCATCGCGGCCGAGCTCATCGCGCTGCGGTGGGGCGGCCGGGGAAACCGCCTCACCGAAACAGAGGGCCCCATCCACCGCTGAGGCCCGCCGCGGGCGGCGACCTCCCCACCCCGCGATTTCCCACGAAATCACCCCCCCGCCCCACCGCGATTTCTCGCGAAATCGGCCGCCCCGCGCGCTCGGTGGAGCGATTTCTCGAGAAGTTGCCGGTCCGGTGCCCTCGGGGAGGCGTGATCTCTCGAGAAATCGCGGGGCGCAGGGGCTCGTGGGTGGGGTGGCACCGCGGTGCGGGCCGGGTACGGCCGTCGGCTTCGGCGCCACCTCGGCCAGCATGACCGGCCGGATGACCGAGGACGGTGCCGATGAGCCCTACCCGCGTGGTCACGGCGCGGACCTCCAGGTCGGCACGTTCAGCGGACCGGCGAGGGCGTGCTCTTCCGCTCCGGCCCGCCCGCGCGGTGCGCCACCGGGGTCCGCACCGGGCGGGCGGTGGTGGCGGCCACCGGGGTGTAGGAAGGGTCGGTGCGCCGACGGGCGTACCGACCTCCCTGGTGCGTGGCCGCGTGCGCGGGGAGACTGGCGCGAAGCGGACGGTGTCGCTCGTCACGCGCCCGCCGGTGCCACGGTCGCCGATCTACCAGGAGGACTCGTCCCGTGCAGATGCAGCACCACTTCACCGTTCCGGTCCCGGTCGCCGTCGCGTGGCCGGCGCTCATCGATCCCGAGCGGGTCGCTCCGTGCATGCCAGGTGCCACGCTCGGCTCCGCCGAGGGCGCCGAGTTCACCGGTGCGGTGAAGGTGAAGCTGGGGCCGATCTCCCTGCTCTACAAGGGGACGGGTTCGTTCCAGGAGACCGATGAGGTGGCGCGGCGGATCGTGATCGACGCCGCGGGGAAGGACTCGCGGGGCAACGGCACGGCCTCGGCCACGGTCGTGGTCACGT
The DNA here is from genome assembly GCF_047200635.1 of Saccharopolyspora antibiotica. Taxonomy (NCBI): domain Bacteria; kingdom Bacillati; phylum Actinomycetota; class Actinomycetes; order Pseudonocardiales; family Pseudonocardiaceae; genus Saccharopolyspora; species Saccharopolyspora antibiotica. The sequence continues at coordinate 118,679 of NZ_JBJZOI010000005.1, forward strand.
TGCGCGCCGAGGGCTCCGGCACGGCGGCGCAGGTGGATACGGACCTGAAGGTGACGGGCAAGCCCGCGCAGCTCGGGCGCGGGTTGATGTCCGAAGTGGGCGGGAAGATCCTGAACCAGTTCGCGGAGAACCTGGCCCGGAGCCTCCGCGGCGAGGCGGCGTCCGAGGTCGCGAAGTCGGCCGGACCGGTGGAGTCCGCTCCGGAGCGGGAGTCCGGCCGGGCGGAGGAGCCTTCCGGTGGCGGTGAGCCCGATGCGAACGAGGAGCGCGCCCGTTCCGCCGCGCGGCACCCGTCCAACGTCGACCGCCCCTTCGACGAAACGGGGGCGGCCGCCGAGGACCTGGGCGCGCGCGTCGGCCGCTCTCCCGCCTGGCGGGTCACTTCCCCGGCCTCGGAGCGGACCGCGACGGTGGTTCCCGCCGAGGCGCCGGTCCCGCGACGGCCTCAGCCGGCTGCGACTCCGATGCCCGAGACCGAGGCCATCGACCTCCTCGGGACGGCCGGAGCTCCCGTCCTCAAGCGCGCGCTGCCCGCTCTCGCGGTGGTGGTGCTCGCCATCATGATCATCCGTCGGCTCCGCCGATGACTCCCTCGGTCGCGATCTCCTGACCAGCCGACCGCCGAGCCGACGGCGTTCCAGCGTTCCGCTCCGCCGCGAGCCCCGCGATTTCTCGCGAAATCGCGGGATGCCCCGCCGCGGGCCCGCGATTTCTCGCGAAGTTGCGGGGCGGGCGGTGCGAGGAACGCGATTTCGCGAGAAATCGCGACTGCGCGACGGGCCCCGGGGAGGTCGGTGGATCGGTGCCAGGCGGCCCGGTGAGCGGGTTCGGGGTGCGGCCGGTGGTGGTGCGCCCCTGGACGCGGCGCGGCGGGGCGTGCCCGCCGTTCGCGCGCCTCCGGCCGTGCGCCCCTGCGCAGCGACCGCCGGGAAACGCGCGTCGCGTCGGGCCGGCACCCTCCTGCGGTGGGTGAGATGCGGGCTGCCGGCCTCAGCGCCGGGGCCGGGTTCCGCCGCTGACCACTTCGGCGAGGGGTGTCCATCCGAGCGCGGTGTAGAGCTGCCGCCCCTGCCTGCTGGCGACGAGCAGCCCGGTGCGGGCGCCGCGGCGACGCGCCTCGCGCACGAGTTCGCCCATCACCGCTCCGCCAAGACCCCGCCTGCGGTGCGCCCGGTAGGTGGCGATGTTGTGCGCCACCGCGAACTCCTGGTGCACGACCGCCAGCCCGTGCGCGGCGGGCTCCCCGCGCTCGTCGGTGATCCGGACGTCGAGCAGCGGGCCGTCCCGCTCCAGCACCACCTGGTACGGGAGCTCGGCGGGCCGATCGGGGTGCTCGGCGAGGGAGATCGCCATGAAGTGCTCCTGCGCGGTGCAGAGCCGGACGCCCTCCTCGGACAGCGCGTCGGCGACCTGCCGGGGCGAGGTGGTCGGCACCGTCAGCCAGTCCGGGTCCGGGGAACCGGCGACCTGCGCGGCGAGCGCCCGGAGCGCCGCGGGGTCGCCGTCGGCGTCGAGCACGATGCTCTCCAGGTTCCGGCCCGGCTTGCCGGACAGCACGTGCAGCGCCCCGTCCGCTTCGTCCGCGGGCGCGAGTCCGCAGGCCACACCCCAGCCGTGCTGCCAGCGGCGGATCAGGTCGGGGAGCGGGGGCACCATCCCCCCAGCCAACCACCGCCTCCCCGCACCGCCCCGCCGAGGCCACCGGTGGCGACGCGATTTCCCGCGAAATCGCCCCACCACCCCCTGCGCGGAGGCGATTTCTCGCGAAATCGCGCCATCCGGGGGCCGGGGAGGGAGATTTCTCGCGAAATCGTGCGGGGGCGGGGCGAGGGCGGGCCGCGATTTCGTGAGAAATCGCGGTCGGGCGGTCGGGCGGTCGGACGGTGGGGCCGGGGGTCAGCGGGTGAGGAGGGTGTGGACCCGGACCAGGCGGTCGAGCCAGCGGCGCTGGTCCTCGGCGGAAGGGGTGGCGGCGGCGACGAGCGCCGGGTCCGGGTGCGGCGGCTGGAGCGGGACGGGGAGCCAGCCGCCCCGGGGGATCAGCGAGTCCTCCACGACGTCGCCGTCCAGCAGCGAGGTCGTGCCGAGCCCGCAGGCGAACGGCAGCTCCGGCAGCGCCCCGGCCAGCGCGAGCTGCGCGGCGAGGCCGACGCTGGTCTCCACCGCCGAGGAGACCACGCAGGGCAGCCCGCAGGCCTCCGCGACCCGCAGCGCCCGCCGCACCCCGCCGAGCGGGGTCGCCTTGAGCACCGCGACGTCGGCGGCCTCGGCCACCGCGACCCGCAGCGGGTCCTCGGCGCGGCGGATCGACTCGTCGGCGGCGATGCGCACCGACACCCTGCGGCGCACGGCGGCGAGCTCCTCGATGGACGGGCTGGGCTGCTCCACGTACTCCAGGCCGCCCGCCGCCCGGTCCAGCTCGCCGATCCGGGCCACGGCGGTGTCCACGTCCCAGGCGGCGTTCGCGTCGACCCGGATCGCTCCGGATCGCCCCAGCGCGTCGCGCACGGCTTCGACCCGTTCCAGGTCGGCGCGGGGGTCCTGGCCGGGCTCGGCGACCTTGACCTTCGCGGTGGTGCAGCCGGAGGCGGCGACGATCGCGCGCGCCCGTTCGGCGTCCACGGCGGGCACGGTGCAGTTCACCGGGACGCGGTCGCGCACGGGTTCGGGCCAGCTCCCGGCGCAGGCCTCCAGGGCCGCGGCCAGCCAGGGCACCGAGGCGTCGTCGTCGTAGTCCTCGAACGGGCAGAACTCCCCCCACCCGGCGGGCCCGCCCAGCAGCACTCCCTGCCTGCGGGTGATGCCGCGGAAGCGGGTGCGCATCGGCAGGCCGTAGACGCGCACCGCCTCCAGCTCGGCCAGGCTGATGGTCGACCCGTTCGCGGTCATTCGGCGTTCCTCCCGGCTCTCGTCCGCCACTCCTGGTCGCGACGCGCGGTGCGGCGGGGCCGCACCGCGCGCGGCGCGAAGCACCGGCCCTGCCCGGAGGCGGCCGGTGCGGTGGGTCCGCGCGCGTCAGGCGACGCTGGGGCGGCCGAGATCGAACACATCGACCTCGAACCGCGCCCACTGCTGGCGCAGCGCGGTGACTCCGTTGTCGAGGATGTAGTTCAGCTCGCCCAGGGTTACCGGCAGCAGGGTGTAGACCTGCAACTGCTCGACGCCCTCCGGGTCGGTGAAGCGGGTGAACTCCGGCGGGAACAGCGGGTGCCCGCTGGCCAGCACCCCGTAGAACTCGGTGCCCGGCAGCAGCGGGCTCTCGTTCGGCACGATCTGGTCCGGGACCAGGTGCGTGCCGCTCTGCACCAGCAGCTCGGAGGTCACGTCCACCAGGTGCCGGGCGGCCTCGGCCTGCTCCTTGTAGACCGTGCACGCCAGCTCCTGCGCCGGATCGGCCCCCAGCGGCTGAAACCGCAGTCCCGAGCTGATCACGGTGCTCAGGTGGTACTGCTCCAGGTGGAAGAACACCAGACCGTAGCCGCGGTTCTCACCGCGCACGTTGGGTGGTTCCGCGGCGGTCGGGGTGCCCGCGTGCCGCTCGAGGTTCTCCGCCAGCCCGATGAACCGGTGCGCACCACCCATCGCGGTGTTGTGCTTCTCGGTGGTCATCCGATCTCCAGTGCTGCGTGTGCTCTCGCAACGGTAACGGGTGCCGACATGGGTCCGGGCGGTTTCGCCGACTACCACGAAAATACGACCTCGCTCCGGAGGCGCGGCGGCGGGTACCGCAACCTATCGGTGGTCTCGCGGAACGAGATCAGGGGTCCCTCACTCACCGGGCGGCGCGGCGTCGGGCAGCGCCGGTCCGAGCAGGTCGTCGGCGTCGACGATGCGGTAGGCGTAGCCCTGCTCGGCCAGGAACCGCTGCCGGTGCGCGGCGTAGTCGGTGTCCAGGGTGTCGCGGGAGACCACCGAGTAGAAGTGCGCCTGCTTGCGCTCGGCCTTGGGCCGCAGCAACCGGCCGAGCCGCTGCGCTTCCTCCTGCCGGGAGCCGAAGGTGCCCGAGACCTGCACCGCGACCGAGGCCTCCGGCAGGTCGATGGAGAAGTTCGCGACCTTCGACACCACGAGCCGGGAGATCTCGCCGCGGCGGAACGCGTCGAACAGCTCCTCGCGTTCCTTGTTCTTCGTGGAGCCCTCGACGATCGGGGCGTCCAGCGCCTCGCCGAGCTCGTGCAGCTGCTCCAGGTAGGCGCCGATGACCAGCGCGGGTTCCCCCGGGTGCTGGTCGAGGACCGCGCGGACCACGGGGATCTTGGTGCGGGCGGTCGAGCAGAGCTTGTAGCGCTCCTCGGCCTCCGCGGTCGCGTACTGGATCCGCTCGTTCTCGGTGAGCGTCACCCGCACCTCGACGCAGTCGGCGGGCGCGATCCAGCCCTGCGATTCGATGTCCTTCCACGGCGCGTCGTAGCGCTTCGGCCCGATCAGCGAGAACACGTCGCCCTCCCGGCCGTCCTCGCGCACCAGCGTGGCGGTGAGCCCGAGTCGGCGGCGGGACTGCAGGTCGGCGGTCATCCGGAACACCGGCGCGGGCAGCAGGTGCACCTCGTCGTAGACGACCAGCCCCCAGTCCCGGGAGTCGAACAGCTCGAGGTGCTTGTACTCACCCTTCGACTTGCGGGTGATCACCTGGTAAGTGGCGATGGTGACGGGGCGGATCTCCTTCTTCTCCCCGGAGTACTCGCCGATCTCCTCCTCGGTCAGCGAGGTGCGCTCGATCAGCTCCCGCTTCCACTGCCTGCCCGCGACCGTGTTGGTGACGAGGATCAGCGTGGTGGCCCCCGCCTCGGCCATCGCGGCGGCGCCGACGAGGGTCTTGCCCGCGCCGCAGGGCAGCACCACGACGCCGGAGCCGCCCGCCCAGAACGACTGCACGGCTTGGCGCTGGTAGTCGCGCAGCGCCCAGCCGTCCTGCGCCAGCTCGATGGGGTGCGCCTCGCCGTCCACGTAGCCCGCGAGGTCCTCGGCGGGCCAGCCGATCTTGAGCAGCAGCTGCTTGAGCCTGCCGCGCTCGCTGGGGTGCACCGCGACGGTGTCGTCGTCGATGCGGGCGCCGAGCATCGGCTGCACCTTCTTGTTGCGCAGCACCTCCTCCAGCACCGCGCGGTCCAGGGAGATCAGCACCAGCCCGTGCGCCGGGTCCTGCGCGAGCTGGAGCCGCCCGAATCGGCCCATCGTCTCGACGATGTCCACCAGCAGCGCCTGCGGGACGGGGTACCGGGAGAACCGGACCAGCCCGTCGACGACCTGCTCTGCGTCGTGTCCCGCGGCGCGCGCGTTCCACAGCGCCAGGGGGGTGATCCGGTAGGTGTGCACGTGCTCGGGGGCGCGCTCCAGCTCGGCGAACGGGGCGATCCCGGAGCGGGCGTCGTCCGCCTGCGCGTGGTCGACCTCGAGCAGCAGGGTCTTGTCGGACTGGACGATGAGCGGTCCGTCGGTCACGGGGGCGGCTCCTCGGGTGGCTTGGGACACCGGGTGGCGGGGTCCTCGGACGGCGGGCCTCGCGCGGGCGTCGAGGCCTTTGCGCAGGTGATCGGGGTCGGGGGGACAACGGCGGGACCGGCCACCAGTATTCCACCGCCCACCCGGGCGTCGGGCCGAGCGGGCGGGCGGGCGCCTTTTCCGGGTTTCGCGCTCGCCCGGCACGGGCGTCGGCTAGGTTTCCCGCTCGGTCCTAGATCATTTGAGGAGAAGTCGTGAGCGGTCCCCTCCCCCCGGGATGTCCCCAGCAGCCGGTCTCCCCGCGACCGGTCGTGCCGCCGGGTCACCCGCAGGCCCCGCACGTGCACCCGTGGTTCACCCAGCAGGATTCCTCCTGGGAGGGGAACGCGCGGTACGCGCTCCCGGATGCCGGGACGCGGACGCCGTCCCTGCCGGGCCCGGCGCCGAAGCGGAGCGGGCGGATGCTCGCGGGTGTTTTCGGCTGCGGTGGCCTGCTGCTGCTCGGCATCGGGATCACCGCGGGCACCGCGCTGCTCCCGGCGGGCGTCGGCGCCGCGGAGGCGGGGCAGTGCGTGGCCGTCACCGACGACTCCCCGGAGAACTTCACGTTCGAGACGACCACCTGCGGGACCGCGGACTCCGACCACGAGGTGATCGAGGTGAAGCGGGACTTCGAGCCCTGCGACAGCGAGTCCTCCGAGATCACCAAGGGCAGCACCACGCTGTGCCTGATGCCCGACGTGGTCGCGGGCGACTGCCAGAAGGTCCCCGGCGGCGGGCTGAGTCCGCTGGGCATCGACACCAAGGTGCCCTGCGGCAGCCGGCAGGCGAACGTCGAGGTGCTCGCCGCGATCGACACCGAGGTGGGCGAGCCCGGCTGTCCCGAGGGAACGGAGAACTACGCGGTCCACCACGACCCGCCGAAGACGTTCTGCTTCCGCTCGAAGTGATCGGTGGACCGGAGCATCCCGGTGTGCTGGGGTGATGGCGGACGGGAACGTCGAGCGGGAGGTCGCCGATGGACGCGGGGACGGTCCGGGAGGTCACGCGGGCGCTGCTGCGGGAACTGGGCCTGACCACGGTGTTCGGCAACCCCGGCACCACCGAGGTCCCCTTCCTCACCGGCTGGCCGGACGACTTCCGCTACGTCCTGGGCCTGCAGGAGTCGGTGGTGGTGGCGATGGCCGACGGCTACGCGCAGGCGCGCCGCGAGCCGGTGCTGGTGAACCTGCACTCGGCGGGCGGGCTCGGGCACGCGCTGGGCTCGGTGTTCACCGCGCACCGCAACCGCACCCCGATGATCATCACGGCCGGGCAGCAGGTGCGGGCGCTGCTGCCGGACGAGCCGTTCCTGAGCGCCACCGACGCGGCCGCCTTCCCACGCCCGCACGTCAAGTCCTCGCTGGAGCCCGCGACGGCCGGCGACGTGCCCGCCGCGCTGGCTCGCGCGCACCGGATCGCGACGACCGCGCCGCAGGGCCCGGTGTTCGTCTCGGTGCCCGCCGACGACTGGGACCGGCCCGCCGAGCCCGTGCCCGCGCGCCCGGCGACCTCGGCGGCGGCGCCGGACCCAGCGGCGCTGTCCGAGCTGGTGACCGCGCTGGACGGTGCCGCGCGGCCCGCGTTCGTCGTCGGGCCCGCCGTCGATCACGACGGCGCGGTCCCCGGGCTGGTGGAACTCGCCGAGCGCACCCGGGCGGCGGTGTGGGTGAGCCCGCTGTCGGCTCGCTGCTCCTTCCCCGAGGACCACCCGTGCTTCGCCGGTTTCCTGCACCCCGAGCGGAAGCTGCTCGCCGCGGAGCTCGCCGCGCACGACCTGGTCGTGGTCTGGGGCGCGCCCGCGTTCACCTACCACGTCGACCGGGGCGAGGCCGAGCACGAGCTGCCCGAGCTGTTCCTGGTGCACGACGACCCGGAGGCGTTGGCCCGCGCCCGCCGCGGCCGGGGGGTGCTGGGCGGGGTGGGGGCCGCGGTCCGCCGCGTCGCCGAGCTCGCCCGGCCCGGCGCGGACCGCCCCGCGCCCGTCGCGCGCCCCGGACCGCCGCGCCCGGAGCCGGGCCCGCCGCTCACCGCGGCCCGCGCGCTGGCCGAGCTGCGCGCGGGCTGGGACCGGGACCGGGTCGTGGTGGAGGAGGCCCCGAGCCACCGCAACGACCTGCACGAGCACTTCCCGATCACCTCCCGCGACGGCGGCTTCCTCACCACGGCGTCGGGAACGCTGGGCTACGGCATCGGCGCGGCGGTGGGTGCGGCGATCGCGCGGCCGGAGCGGCCGGTGCTGGCGCTGCTCGGCGACGGCGCCAGCATGTACGGCTTCCAGGCGGTGTGGACGGCGGTGCGGGAGGAGGCGCCGGTGACCTTCGCGGTGCTGGACAACGCCCGATACGCGGCGGTGGCGGTGCTCGGCGATCGGGGCGGGGGCCGCGAGCTGCCCGGGGTGGAGCTCGGCGGCATCGACTTCGCCGCCCTCGCCCGCGCCCTCGGCTGCCCGGCGAGCACGATCCGAACCGCCGGGCAGCTCGCCACCGCGCTCGCCGAGCCCACCACCGGGCCCCGCCTGCTGCACGTGCACGTGGATCCCCGGCCGCGCGCCCTCTACTGATCGCCCGGCGTCGAACCGGCCCGCGCTGGGCGCCGGGACCTCAGCGAGCGGTGAAGAACCCGCCTTCGGCCGTGGCCAGGGCGGCGAAGCGCTCCCCGATGCGCTGGTGCGCGGCGGCGTCCGGGTGCAGCGCGTCGGGCAGCGGCAGCTCGGCGTGGTCCTCGGGCCCGTAGAGCTCTTCGCCGTCCAGGTAGCGCAGGTTCGGGTCGGTCTGGGCCCGCTCCCGCACCACGCGGGCGAGCTCCTCCCGGATCACCCGCAGCGTGAGCCGCCCCTGCGCCACCTCGGCCGGGTCCCCGGTGGCCCGGAACGACAGCCGTCCCGAGCTGAAGTCGGGGGCGCCCGGGCCCGGGGTGTCCTCGTGGATCGGGCAGTGGATCGGCGAGATGACCAGCAGCGGCGTCTCCGGATGTCCTTCGCGGACGGTGTCCAGGAAGCCGTGCACCGCCGGGACGAACGTGCGCACCCGCATCGAGTCCGAGTTCACCAGGTTGATCCCGATCTTGACGCTGATCAGGTCGGCCGGGGTGTCGCGCATCGCGCGGGCGGTGAACGGGTCGAGCAGCGCGCTGCCGCCGAAGCCCAGGTTGACCAGCTCCACCCCGCCGCCGAGCGCGGCGACCGCGGGCCAGATCCCGGTGGGCGCGGTGGCGTTGGAGCCGTGGCTGATGGAGCTGCCGTGGTGCAGCCACACCGGCCGCCCCCGGTCCGGGAGGGGTTCGACGGGCGCGTCGGCGCGCAGCGCGACGAGCTCGGTGACCTCGTTGTGCGGCAACCAGATCTCGACGTCCTTGAGTCGATCCGGCAGGCCGGTGAAGCGCGCGGTCCCCGGGTCGCCGGGCAGCAGTTCCGAGCCGCCGGTGGTCGCGTCGAGCACCAGCCGGTTGCCGCCGGGCACGGTGGTCCGCGCTGCGAGCTCGCCGTCGACGAGGAGGTCGTAACCGCCGTCCGGCAGCGGCGGGATGCCCGCGAAACCGCGCTTGGTGGGCAGCGCGTCGAGCTCGACGGTGGTGGCGCGGGTGCGCAGCGCCAGCCGCACGCCCGAGGACTGCGGCTCCACCATGGACAGCTGGAGATCGCTGAACTGGGCGCGGGCCCAGGCGGGCAGCCTTCGGGTCAGCAGCCCGTGCTCGGTGCGCTCCAGTTCCAGGGCGCCGCGGACCAGCTCGGCGGTGATCGGGATGGTGGTCAGCTCGGTGTTCATCGTCAGTGCCGTTCGTCGGTGTCGGGTCGGCCGGGGCCGGATGATCGGGGCAGCCCGCGCAGCAGGGCGTCCAGGGAGTCCAGCGCGAATTCCCAGCTCTGCTGCGAGTCCGGGGCGCTGTGGCTGAAGCCGCCGCTGAGTTCCAGGCTCACGTAGCCGTGGAAGACGCTGCCCATCAGCCGGACCGCGTGGGTCTGCTCCGGTTCGGCCAGGTCGTAGCCGCGCAGGATCGCTCGCATCAGTTGCGCGTGCCTGCCGCCCGCGCTGGCCGCGGCGGCCTCCGGGGAGAGCTCGACGCGGGTGGCGGCGTAGCGGCCTGGGTGTTCGCGGGCGTAGTCGCGGAAGACGTCGCCGAAGGCGATCAGGGCGTCCTTGCCCGAGCGCCCCGCCAGGGCCTCGGCGGCCCGGTCGGCGAGCTCGGCCAGGGCGAGCAGCGCGATATCGGTCTTCAGCTGGTGGGAGCTCTTCAGGTGCGAGTACAGGCTGGCGACCTTCACGTCGAACCGCCGGGCCAGCGCCGAGACCGTGACCTGGTCGAACCCGGCCTCGTCGGCCAGCTCCGCACCGGCCAGGACGAGCCGTTCCGCGGTCAGCCCCGCACGCGCCACCATCGCCTCCTCATCGTTCAAGCCCATTGCCTAAAGTCTATAGGCAAAATGAGGATAGCACTACTGAGGTGGCGAGCATCGGTTCGGAAGCGCGGCGTCCGGCCGCCGCCGCGCGCGGCGCTCAGGCGCGGGAACGAGAACAGGAGCGTCCGGGTGCCCCGGCGATGCGCGCCACCGGCCGCACCGGCGGCGCGGAGGGGAGGCGAAGACGTCGGCCCGAGATCGGCGGGCGCGCGGGACGCCGCGGCGGAGCGGGTCGTGCGCACGGCCCGAGGCCGGGGGTGATGCGCGGCTCGGCCGGGTCGCGTTCAGCGGCGGGGCGGCGGGCGACCGCTGAGGCCGGCGGATCGCGGTGGGGGCGGGGTCGTGCACCGGTCGCGCGAGCGATCGGCGGGCGCGGCCGGGCCCCGCGTCGAAGCGGAGGCCGGGCCGGAGCGGAGTTCGCCGGCGACCCGCCCCCGGTCGCCGGCGAACCCGCTGGATCTGGCTGGTGCCGCGCTCTCAGGCGCCGCCGGTCGAATCCTGCTCCAGAGGCGGCGGTTCGACGAGCATCGTGGAGACGTCGATCGGCTCGCTGATCTGGTTGAACCGCAGCATCAGGTCGGCGACCCGCTGCAACCGGGCGGCGTCCATCGAGGTCGGGATCTTGCCCAGCTCCACGATCGGCGCCAGCTCCGGGCTGATCTTCGCGAAGTTCGGCAGCAGCGGCGTGACCTCGGCCCGGTTCTGCCCGGTCACCTGCGCCTTCTGCACCGCGCGCTGGAAGGCGCGCAGCGTCTTCGGGTTGTCCTCGGCGAACTTCGCGGTCGTCATCGCGCCCGCCACCGGGAAGTCCGCGGTCCCGCCGGAGAAGGCGTCCATGATGGACACCGCGCCCGCCTTCTTGGCGGCCTGGGTGATGAACGGCTCGGTCATCACCGCGGCGTCGATCTGCCCGTTCTGCAGCGCGGGCAGCATGTCCGGGAAGCCGAAGCGCACGAACTGGTCGTCGTTGACGTTGATGCCCCGGTCCTGCAGGGCCGCCTTGGTCCCGATGTCGGTGATCGCGCCCGGTGCGCTGTAGGCGATCTTGGCGTCGGCCAGGTCCTCCGGCTTCTTGATCCTGGAGCCGGGCAGCACCATGATGTTCATGGTGTTCGGAACCGAGATCATCATCTCGCTGATGATCTTGAGGTCCGCCGCGCCCGTCGCCTGCGCCTTGATCGGCGCGGTGTAGCTGCCGAGGCTCATGTCGTTCTGCCCGGAGATCAGCGCCGTCAGCGCCGCCGGGCCGTCGGAGACCGGCTGCACCTTGACGGTCAGCCCCTCCTCGGCGAAGTAGCCCTTCGCCTGGGCCACGGCCACCGGCGCCTGGGACAGCGCGGGCAGCGAGCCCACGACGATCGTGTCCTTCTCCAGCCCGCCGCTGGAGCCCTCGCTCGCCCCGTCCGAACCGCTGAGCAGACCGCAGCCGCTCAGGGCGAACGTCGTGATGCCGATCGTGGCAAGGGAGAGCAGCGCGCGGGTGGCGCGCCGCCGGGTTCCGCGCGGGGCGGTTCCGGTCGGTCTGCTCGGCATACGGGGGTGCCTCCTCGGGGGCGAGCGGGGTGGAACGGTGGCGAACGAAGCTAGCCGAGCGGGGTGGCGCCGGAAGCCCACGTCTGGCCTGCTTAACAGGCTGCAATAGGATTGGAATCGCAGTTGCCCGAGCGTGTCAAGGTGATCTAGTCCCCGGTGACCAAACGTAATTGCATTGGGTCCCGGCGTAGTCCTGTGCGCGTTCGGTGGCACTTTTTCTCCCATTGAGGGAAATGTGGGAAAGCGACCCCGGCTGAGGAGAATGCTGATGAACGCTCCGGATGCGCCCACCGTGCGCGATATCACTCGCGGCCTCATGCGCGATCTCGGTCTCACGACCGTCTTCGGCAACCCGGGCACCACGGAGGTCCCGTTCCTGGATCAGTGGCCGGACGACTTCCGGTACGTGCTCGGCCTCCAGGAGTCCGTGGTGACCTCGATGGCCGACGGCTACGCGCAGCAGACCGGCAACGCCGTGCTGGTCAACCTGCACTCCGCGGGCGGGCTCGGGCACGCGCTCGGCGCCGTGTTCGGCGCCTACCGCAACCGGACCCCGATGATCGTGCTCGCCGGTCAGCAGGTCCGCAGGCTGCTGCCGGACGACCCGTTCCTGGGCTCCACCGAGGCCGCCCAGTTCCCCAAGCCCTACGTGAAGTGGTCGCTGGAGCCCGCCCGCGCGGCCGACGTGCCGCTGGCGCTGATCAGGGCGTACCAGATGGCCATGCAGACCCCGCGCGGTCCGGTGTTCCTGTCCGTGCCCGCCGACGACTGGGACGAGCCCGGCGAGCCGGTGAGCGCCCCGGCCTCGATCGCCCCGCCCGCCGCCGATCCGGCGGTGGTAGACGAGCTGGCCGCGGCGCTGCGCGACTGCGAGCGCCCCGCCCTCGTGGCCGGGCCCGCCGTGGTCGAGGCGGGCGCGGTGGCCGAGCTGGTGGAGCTGGCCGAGCGCACCGGCGCGGCGGTGTGGATCCCGCCGATGGTCTCGCGCTCCTCGTTCCCGGAGACCCACCCGCAGTTCGCCGGGTTCCTGCAGCCCTCCGAGCCGGCGGTCGCCGCCGCGCTGGCCGAGCACGACCTGGTCGTGGTGCTCGGCGCGCCCGCGTTCACCTACCACGTCCACCGGGGCGGAGCGGAGGAGCACCCGCGCCCGCGCGGCTTCCTGATCAGCGACGATCCGGACGTCCTGGCCCGCTCCCGGCACCTGCGCGGGGTGCACGCGGGGCTGGCCACCGCGCTGCACCAGCTGCTGCCGCTGGTGGAGCGCTCCGGCCGGGCGGCGGCCGCGGGATGGGTGCGGCCGGGCCTCCCCGAGCTGACCTCCCCACCCGCCGCGGAGCACGTGATCAGCCTGGTGCACGACCTGCTCCCCGCGGACGCCGTGGTGGTCACCGAGGCGCCCACGCACAAGCAGGCCATCCAGCGCCACCTGCCGTTCCGCTCTCCGGACCAGGACTTCCACGCCGGGGCGAGCGGTTCGCTGGGCTACGGCATCTCCGCGCTGGTCGGTACCGCGCTCGCGGCCCCGTCCCGGCCGGTGCTGGGGATCATCGGCGACGGCGCCAGCATGTACGGCATCCAGGCGCTGTGGACCGCGGCCCAGGAGCACGCCTCGCTGACGATGCTGGTGCTGGACAACGAGGAGTACGCGGCCGTGCGGGTCCTGGGCGAGGTCGGCTCCGACGGCAAGATGCCCGGCACCGCGCTCGGCGGCATCGACTTCGTCGCGGTCGCCCGGGGGCTGGGTTGCGCGGCGCACCGGGTGGAGGACCTGGCGGAGCTGGAGCAGCGGCTGCGGGAGTCGCTGGCGGAGCCCGGGCCGACCGTGCTGCACGTCCCGGTGGCGGCCAGCTCCCGGAAGCTCTACTGATCGTTCGGCGAATTCCAGGGATATCCCTTACGAGGATTGTTCGTCCGCCGGGAAGCATCGGGAAAAGCGGGGTTTCCCCAGAGTTGCCAAGATTCTTCCGGAGCGCCGAATTCGGAGAGTGATCATTACTCCCGGGTAAGGCGCGAATCCGCTCGCGATCAATCGCCGAATGCGCGCGGGGTGAATCAAAGGCGCGATCACTGAGCGCGATCGCGAACAGGAGTGCGATCGGGGAAAGCGGTGCGGGCGGGGAGCGGCTGCCTCCGCCGCTCCCCGCGCGATCAGCTCCCGGCCGCGACCGGGGCGTCGGGGGAGTGCAGCAGCCGGGCCACGTGGCTGCGCAGCCGCACGAACTCCGCGGAGGCCCGGGTGCCGATCTGATCCCGCTGATCGCCCAGCGGCACGTCCAGTTCGGACACCACGGTCGCGGGGGACTTCGAGAGCACCAGCACCCGGTCGCCGAGGTAGATGCTCTCGTCGATGTCGTGCGTGACCAGGAGGATCGTGCTGCCGTACTCCCGGCGCACCGACAGCAGCAGGTCCTCCAGCTCGAACCGCGTCTGGGCGTCCACCGAGGCGAACGGCTCGTCCATCAGCAGCAGCGCGGGCCGGGTGGCCAGCGCGCGGGCGATCGCCACCCGCTGCTGCATCCCGCCGGAGAGCTGCCACGGGTACTTCTTCGCCGCATCGGAGAGCCCCACCCAGGCCAGCGCCTCCTCGGCGCGCTCCCGGCGGTTCACCGAGCGCGTGCGCAACGGGAACTCCACGTTGCCGCGCACCGTCATCCACGGGAACAGCGAGCGGCTGTAGTCCTGGAACACCACGGCCAGGTCCTCGGGGACCCCGTCGATCTCGGTGCCGTGCAGCTCCACCCGGCCCGCGGTGGGCTTCTGCAGACCGGCGACCAGTCGCAGCAGCGTGGACTTGCCGCAGCCCGAGGGGCCGACGATGCAGGTCAGCTCACCGGAGCGGACGGTGAAGCCCAGCTCGTCGATGGCGACGTGCCGCTGCTTGCCGGGGTAGGTGTGCCCGAGCCCGGTGACTTCCAGCATGGTGCTCACGGGTCATCCTTTCGCTTGAGCGGGCTGGTCGGAGCGTTGTTGCCAGCTCAGCGCGCGCCGCTGCACCGCGAGCAGGCCGGTGTTGAGCAGGTAGCCCAGCAGGGCCAGCAGCACGATCCCGGCCCACAGGTCGGGGAACTCGAACTGCTGCTGCGCGTAGACGAGCTGGAAGCCGAGGCCGCTGCTGGCGCCCACCATCTCGGAGACCACCATCAGGATCAGCGCCTGCGAGAGGCTGACCCGGAGCCCGGCGAAGATCTTCGGCGCGGCCGCGGGCAGCACGATCCGCGTCCACCAGTCCAGCCGCCCGATCCCGAACGCCCGCGCGGTCTGCTCCTTGACCGCGTCCACCGAGGCCGCGCCGTCGGCGGTGTTGAGCACGACGGTGAACACCGTGCCGAAGACGATCGTGGCCAGCTGCATCGGCGTGCCCAGGCTGAACAGCACCAGGAACAGCGGCACCAGCGCCGGGGTGGGCAGCGAGCGGAAGAAGTCCAGCAGCGGCCCCACGTACTCGGTGGCCTTGCGGGAGCGCCCGAGCGCGAGACCGAGGGCCACCCCGATCACGCCCGAGATCAGCCAGCCGCCGAACAGCCGCCCGAGGCTGGGCAGCACGTCGGCGAACACCGCGTCGGTCAACCACAACCGCGCGGGCGGACCGGTCAGCCAGATCTCCCAGGCGTGCGCGGCGATCCGCGTCGGCGGGAGGAAGTACACGCTGCCCGCCAGCCGGGTGGCCAGCTCCCAGAGCGCCACCACGACGAGCAGCAGGCCCCAGCGGCCCAGGAAGTTGCGGAGCAGCGTCACAGTTCCTCCCGGCTCTCGGTCCAGCCGAACAGCCTGCGCTGAAGCTGCTGCAGCCCGGAGTTGATCAGGTAGCCGATGACGCCGACGACGACCGTGCCCGCGAGCACCAGGTCCATCTGCCCGCCGCCGCTGCTGGCCTCCAGGATGAAGGTGCCGACGCCGCGGGCACCGCCCGCGATCAGCTCCACCACCACGACGACGACCAGCGCGATCGAGGCGGAGATCCGGATGCCGGTGGCGATGAACGGCGCTGCGTGCGGCAGCGCGACGGTGAACATGGTGCGCACCTTGCTGAAGCCGAAGGACCGCGCGATGTCGGTGTAGAGCGGGTCCATCTCGTCCAGCGCGTACATCGTGTTGAACAGGATCGGCCACAGCGCGGCGTAGGTGGCCAGCGTGATCTTGGTTTCCGGGCCGGACCCGAGCAGCAGCATCAGCAGCGGGAGCAGCGCCACCGCCGGCAGCGGGCGCAGGAACTCCACCACGGTCAGGCCCGCGACCCTGGCCGGCCGGACGCTGCCCAGCAGCAGTCCCAGCGGGATCGCGATCAGCGCGGCGAGGGCCAGGGCGATGAGGAAGGTCAGGACGGTCGCGGTGGTGTCGAGCGCGAACTCCGAGTCGGTGCCGAGCAGCTCGACGACGCGCGGTCCGACCGCCGAGGGCGGCGGGACGAAGCGGGCGTCGAGCAGCCCGATCGCGCAGCAGAGCTCCCAGATCACCAGCAGGCCGGCCAGCCCGGCCAGTCCTCGAGCGAGGCGGGCCACCGTCAGCTCCCTTCCGCTGGCGCGCCGGGTGCGCGCGGCGAGTCGGGGTCGCGGCCGGAGGTGTTGCGCATCCTGACTGTCTCCTCCTCTGGCGGAGCGGTTTCCCGGGCTTTCGGAGGCCGGTCGGCAGGTGGTCGCACCGAGTGCTGCGAACGGCCCACACCGCTGCCGACGTCGCAGTTCAGCGGGATGATGATCACCCAGGCGACGGGGGCGGCGAGCTCGGCTCTAAGGTGCTTCCAGTACTTGTCGGACGGTTGCTCGAAGTGGTCGTCATCGACCCGGGGCTCGCGAAGCCGCGAAGCCGGTCGTGAGCCTAGGCGATAGCCCGAACGGGTAGCAGGTCGGGCGTTTCGGCTAGCGGAACGCAAGACGACCACGGGGAGTGATGGGCTAAGCCAGTGCTGTCGATCCTCCTCTTTGGAGTGACAGCGGCGGTCGATACGTTACCTTCCGTGGCCTTACCCACTTCCCCGTCGACGGTCGTCGCAAGTACCCTGTGCTGCGCTGGAACGCGCAGCGTCCCGGTACCGTCGCGATAGGTGCCGGTGCATCGTCCGCGTCGAGCTTCGGTCCGCTGAGCTGCGGGTTCGGACCCGGACGCGGTGCAAGTGTAGATTTTTCGTGAGCGGTGCGAGCCTCCGCTGCTGTCGAAAGAGGAAGCCTGGAGTGGCCCGAGGAGACACAGGTCGCGAGCGCCTGAGCAGCACGGAACAGGCGGACGCCGGTATCCACCACATGGGCGAGGCGCTCGGCACCGAAGGTCAGACGCTCGGCACCGATGGTCGCGGCGCCTCGCTGGGTTCAGCGCAGGCGCGGAACACCGAGGACCGCGGTCCCGGCGACTGGCGGCTGAGCAACTGGCGACTGCGCACCAAGCTGCTGGCGGTCCTGCTGATCCCGCTCGTGAGCGCCATCGTGTTCGGTGGCCTGCACGTCTACGACGGGTTCCGCGACGCCAGCCTGCTCGACCAGACCCATCAGCAGGTCCACCTGGAGAAGTCGGCCGACGACCTGACCCACGCGCTGCAGCGCGAGCGCGACCTGGCGGTCTCGTACGTCGCGTCCGGCCGTTCCGGCAACCGGGACCAGCTGGACGACGCCCGCGGGATCGTCGACACCGAGCTGAACGACTTCGGCAGGCTGATCCGCGAGAACGACCCGGAGATCGCCTCCCAGTACCGCATCGAAGCGGACAACCTGCGCAACCGGCTGGTCAGCCTCCGCGACTCGGTGGACAACACCCAGTACCCGCCGGAAGGCGTGCTGCGGACCTACAGCCAGAGCATCGACGCGCTGCTCGACCTCGGGCAGCAGGGGGTCAGCAACATCGGGGACTCGACCCTGCTGCGCCTGACGCTGGCGACCAACGCCGTCGCCGACGCGCAGGAGGCCGCCTCGCTGCGCGCCGCGCTGCTCAACGACGCGATCCGCGCCGGGTCGTTCCGCACCGACCAGAACCGCGAGCTGCTCGCGGCCGAGGCGCGGATCCAGACCGCGGTGAGCGACTTCAACGCCGTCGCCACCGAGCGGCAGCAGCAGCTCTACCGGGACACCGTCACCGGCCCCGACGTCGACCGCGCGAACAGCATGTCGCAGAGCGCGCTGGCCTTCGACAGCGCCGAGCAGTCGCTGTCCGGGCTGAACCCGCAGGAGTGGGACGAGGTCTCGAACAAGAGCGTCGACCTGATCGACCAGGTCGGCGGCCAGCTGCACGCCGGGCTGGAGACGGCGGCCAGCGACGCGGCTTCGAGCGCGCAGCAGCGCACCATCGCGATCAGCGTCGCCACCCTGCTGGCCCTGGTCGTCGCGCTGGCGGTCGCGCTGATCGTCGCCCGCTCGCTGCTGGGCTCGCTGCGCACCCTGCGCCGCTCCGCCCTGGAGGTCGCCGACCGCGGCCTGCCGGACGCGGTCCGCGCGATCCTGAACGACTCCGGTCCGGGCGCGGGTTCGCTCGCCCACGTCGAGCCGATCCCGGTCCACAGCCGGGAGGAGATCGGCAAGGTCGCCCGCTCGTTCGACGCGGTGCACTCCCAGGCGTTGCGCTTGGCCTCCGAGCAGGCGCTGCTGCGGAACAACGTCAACGACCTCTTCGTCAACCTGGCCCGCCGCAGTCAGACCCTGGTGCAGCGGCAGCTGTCGCTGATCGACCGGCTGGAGCAGGACGAGCAGGACCCGGACCAGCTCTCCAGCCTGTTCGAGCTGGACCACCTGGCGACCCGCATGCGCCGGAACAACGAGAACCTGCTGATCCTCGGCGGCACCGACCTCACCCGCCGGATGATGCAGCCCGTGGCGCTGACCGAGGTCGTCGGCGCCGCCGTGTCCGAGGTGGAGCAGTACACCCGGGTCTCGGTCGCCGACTCCCCGGAGCTGGGCATCCAGGGCCGCGTGGTCAACGACTTCGTGCACCTGGTCGCCGAGCTGCTGGAGAACGCGACCGTGTTCTCCAACCCGGACACCGAGGTCACGGTCCGCACCGCCTACCGCAGGCAGGAACTGGTGCTGGAGATCCGGGACCGCGGCGTGGGCATCGACGCGGCCGAGCTCGGCGAGATCAACGAGCGGCTCACCCGGCCGCCGGAGATCGACGTCGCGGTCTCCCGCCGGATGGGCCTCTACGTGGTCGGGCAGCTGGCCCGCCGCCACGACATCCGGGTCGACCTGCGCAACAACGGTGACCTGGAAGGCGGGGTGACCGCCAGCGTCCGGCTCTCCGGCGAACTCGTCGTGCAGCTGACGCCGGACGGCCCGCGCCCGATGCCCGACGTGCAGCGGGTCTCCGCGGACGACCGCGAATCCTCCGACACCGGCACCCACCTCGGCCTGGCCGCGGCCTTCGGCGGTTCCGCCGCGAGCGGCCGCCCGACGGACTCGTCCACCCAGCTCACCCCGATCGAACCGGCGCCGGAACCCAGCGCGACGGGATCTCAGGTGCCGGTGAGCACCAACGGGCACGGCGGCATCGAGAAGACCCACGTCTCGCCGCTGTGGATCACCGAGGACGACGAGCCGGCCTTCGAGATCCCCGCACCGGCAGCGGCCGAGCAGCCGGAGCCGGAACCGGCTCCCGCCGCCGCCCAGCACCCGGAGGTCGAGCAGCAGCACGTCGAGTGGCAGGACACCGCCTCCGACGAGCTGGACGACGACCTCCCCGCGGACTACTCGTTCCGCGTGGCCGAGGGCAATTCCTTCGGCGTGACCGACGTGCCGCGCTGGCACACCGCGGAGCAGGCCGCCATCCGGGCGGACGCCGAACCACCGACCGCGCGTCCCGCCGCCCCCGAGCAGCCCGCCGAGGTGTGGCCGGAGGAACCCGAGCAGGACTCGGGCTTCGAGGGCCAGTGCGCCACCCCGCCCGGCTGGGATGAGCCGCAGCTCGGCGAGGACGTGACCACCAGCTTCGGCCGGGTCGGCGGCGCGCCGCAGGACCTGTTCCACAGCCCGTACGAGGCGGAGAAGACCCAGCAGTTCACCCCGCCGTCCGCCGGCTTCGACTGGGAGGCCGGCAACGGGGAGGCCGGGAACGACGGCGGGAGCGACAGCGGCGGGTCCGACCTGGACACCACCGCGGTGCAGCCCGCCAGCACCCCGCCGCCGCTGGGCTACGCCCACCAGAACCGCCGCGAGGGCGACGACGCCCCGACCGAGCGGCTGCCGATCTACGAGGCGGTGCTCTCGCAGTGGTTCCGGGAGGGCAGCGACCAGCCCACGCCGGAGGCCACCGCGCCCAGCGCAGGCTCGCTCAAGCTGGATTCCCCCGAGGCCGAGCCGGAGGCCCCCTCCGGACGCCGGGCCCTGCGGGAACCGGACGCGGGTTCCGGTTCCGGCGAACCGACCAGCGCGCTGCCAGCCGTCCCGGCCGAGGAACCGGACCGCCCGAACGACGGGGGGCACATCCTGGCCGGTCCGCCGCCGGATCCGGGCTGGGGTTCCGCGGACGTGGGTTGGCAGGCCGCCGAAGCACTCGTGGCACAAACCCGCCAAACCCAGGAGACCACCGCGGCGGGGCTGCCCAAGCGGGTTCCGAAGTCGAACCTGGTCCCGGGCTCCGCCGCCCCGCGGGCGCAGACCCCGATGCCGGTGAAACCCGCCACGCCGCGGTCGGCCGATGCCGTCCGCGGGCGGATGTCGAACTTCCAGAGCGGCGTCCGGCGTGGTAGGCACGCAAAGGCAGAACCAGTCTCGACCGAACCGCCCCGCTCGATCCAGAGCCGTCCCGAGGAGCAGGAGTGACCGGGTCCGTCCAGCAACCCATGAGCCAGAACAGCTTCAGTTGGCTGATCACCGATTTCGTGCGCCGGGTCCCCGGCGTCGCGCACTCCGTCGTGGTCTCCGCGGACGGCCTGCTGCTGGCCGGTTCGCAGGGGCTGCCGCGGGACCGCGCCGAACAGCTGTCCGCGGTCGCGTCCGGCCTCGTCAGCCTCACGCAGGGCGCAGCGCGCTGCTTCGAGGCCGGCGACGTCACGCAGACCGTGGTCGAGATGGAGCAGGGCTACCTGTTCCTGATGTCCATCAGCGACGGGTCCTGCCTGGCGGTGTTGGCGGCTCCGAACGCCGACATCGGCCTGGTGGCCTACGAGATGACCCTGCTCGTGGAGCGGGTCGGCAAGCAGCTCACGCCGGAACTGCGCGCGCAGCTGCAGGGCATGGTCCGGCGATGACGTTCGCCGTGCCGTTCGAGTCGGCGACGTGTGAGGGGGATTCGTCATGAACTCCGGTCCCGATCCGAACTGGGACGGTGACCTGTTCCGGACGTACAACCGCCGCGGCGGTGCCGACTCGTGGCAGGACGACTTCGTGGACGAGCCGCGCGGAGGGCAGCCGGACCCGTGGTCCGGTTCGGGCTCCTCCGACTACAGCCGCGCGCTCTTCGGCGGGCCGGGGGCCGACCTGTTCGGCTCCGGGATGTCGTCGTCCTCGATGCCCTCGGTGTCGTCCGGCTCCGTGCCGGGCACGCCCGACCAGGGCTCGCCGCTCGACCTGCCCTACGGCCACAGCTCGCCCGGTGCGAGCGGTCAGGGCAGGCAGTCCTCCGGCTGGGATTCCCAGAGCGGCGGTTCCCGCGGGCAGGGGCGCTCGGACGGCGGACCGCCGTCCGGCTCGATGCCGTCCCTGTCCCAGTCGATGCCGCCCGTGTCGCAGTCGCTGCCGTCGATCTCCGGATCGATGCCCGCGATCCCCGGTGGTGCACGTGATCACGGGGAGATGCAGGACACGGGCTCGTTGGTGCGACCCTATGCCCGAACGAGGGGCCGCACGCGGACCGATTATGATCTTGCTATCGAGACGCTGGTCTCCACCAGCGAGCGTGGCCGGGGGCAACGCAACCCGGCGACGCCGGAGCACCGCTCGATTTGCGGGCTCTGCGTGGAGGCCCGGTCGGTCGCCGAGGTCGCGGCCCACCTGCGGCTGCCCCTGGGTGTGGTGCGGGTGTTGATCGGTGACATGGCCGGACTCGGCTTGGTCCTCATCCACGAGAACGGAATGGTCGTGGGAGACGGACCGTCGATGGAATTCTTGGAGAGGGTGCTCAGTGGCCTCCGGAAGCTCTGATCCCCGGACGATCATGAACAATCAAAGCAGCGGCAAGACCTCGACCAAGATCGTCGTCGCCGGCGGTTTCGGGGTCGGCAAGACGACCTTCGTCGGCTCGGTCTCCGAGATCATGCCGCTCACGACCGAAGCCGTGATGACCGAGGCGAGCGTGGGGGTCGACGACCTCTCCGCGACGCCGGGGAAGGTCACCACCACGGTCGCGATGGACTTCGGCCGGGTGTCGCTGGATTCGGACCTGATCCTGTACCTGTTCGGCACGCCCGGGCAGCACCGGTTCTGGTTCATGTGGGACGACCTCGTGCGCGGCGCCATCGGCGCCATCGTGCTGGTCGACACCCGGCGGCTGGCGGACGCCTTCGCGTCCATCGACTTCTTCGACGACCGGCAGCTGCCGTACGTGGTCGCGGTCAACACCTTCGACGGCATGCTCCACCACAACATGGAGGACGTGCGCGAGGCGCTGACCATCGACAAGTCGGTGCCGATGATCTCCTGCGACGCCCGCAACCGGCAGTCGACCAAGCAGGCGCTCATCACGCTCGTCGAGCACGCGATGCGCCAGCGGCTCGCCATGCCGGCCCCGAAGACCCAGGCCAAGGGCTGACCGGAGCGCGGAACGCGGTCCCCACCGGGTGACCGCGTTCTCCGCGCACCGACCCCGCGATCTCGCGCGAAATCGCCACGCCCCGCGCCCGTCCCGGAGCCTGGCGCTCCCGTCCGAAGCCCGGGGCTCCCGCTCCGGCGCTCCCGGTCCGGCGCTCCCGGTCCGGGGCCCGGACATCCGGCGCTCCTGCTCCCAGGCGGCCGGTGCGCCCGCACCTCCGCCCGCACCCGGCGCCCCGGCCCGCGATTTCGCGCGAAATCTCCCCGCCCGCACCGGCGCCCCCGCGCGCCGTGATTTCGCGCGAAATCTCCCCTCGCACCCGTGCCGCGGTCCTCGCGCGTCGCGATTTCTCGCGAAATCGCGGTCCGTCCGCGCCGCGGGCCTCGCCCGTCGCCTGCCCGCCCACCGCGCACGGCTCCCGACGCCTCCCACGGTCACGCGCCCCGGGCGCGAGCCCGGGAGATTTCTCGCGAAATCGCGTCCAGGGGGGCCGGGGCGGGGAGATTTCTCGCGAAATCGCGGGGTGTGGTGGGGAGCGGGTGGAGATTTCGCGGGAAATCGGGCGTCAGTCCTCGACGACGGCGACCGAGGTGATGCGGTGGAGGGGGTAGCGGCCTGGTTCACCGCTGCCGTGGTCGATGCCCTGCAGGACGCCGCCGCCGACGCTGATCGGCTGCACGACGACCTGGCTGGCGATGCCGTTGGAGTTGACGAACCCGAGCCACACGCGGCGCTCCTCGTTCGCGGCGTTGCGCAGCAGCTGGAGCGTCGCCTCCGCGCTGGGACGGCCCCGCTCGGGCCGCATCGCGCTGCCCCGCCGCGCCGAGCCCGCCCGGTCGCCGGAGCGCAGCTGCGACACGAGCTCCGCGAGCTGCTGGTCCCCGGGCGGAGCGGGCAGCGCCACCTGCTGCGCGGACCGGGCCCGGCCGCGCACCCGGTGCCCCTGGGAGCGCAGGTC
Source organism: Saccharopolyspora antibiotica (assembly GCF_047200635.1). NCBI lineage: Bacteria > Bacillati > Actinomycetota > Actinomycetes > Pseudonocardiales > Pseudonocardiaceae > Saccharopolyspora > Saccharopolyspora antibiotica. The sequence continues at coordinate 141,712 of NZ_JBJZOI010000005.1, forward strand.
GAGCACCTGCCCGTCGGGTCCCTCGGCCGCGGGCGCGAATCCCGCCCCGCGCAGCGCGTCGAGCACGTCGACCAGCGGCAGCGGGCTGACGAGCACGGTCGGCGCGATCCGCCGCAGTTGCAGCTCGGCGGCCCCGGGACTGGCCAGCACCTCCGCCAGCAGCACCGGATCGTCGCAGCGGAGGAAGGCCGAGGCGGTTCCGGCGCGGAGCCGGCCGTGCCGCCGGGCCACGTCGTCGATCAGGTACGTGAGGCCCTGGGGCACCGGAGTGCGGGAGCGGTCCCGGAACAGGGCGTGCAGCTCGTCGGCGTCTCGCCCCGCGTCGAGCGCGCGGCGCACGCTGCCCTCGCTGATCCGGTAGACGGTGGCGCTGCCCGCGGATTCGACGTCGGCGACGAGGTTCATGTCGGCGGCGAGGTCCGGTTCCAGCCTGCCGGGGGCGATCACGGTGAGGTCGGCCTGCACGAGCACGTGATCCAGCGGTTCCGGCAGCGCCGACGCGAGCACCTGCGCGGCCGCGGCAGCCTCGTCGAACAGCACCGCCCGGCCCGCGCCGGAGAGCGCGCCGAGCGCGACGATGCCGAGGGCCGTGGCCTCGCGCAGCGTCCAGCGCACCAGGTCGTCGCGCAGCCGTCCGCCGCGCCGGGGCGCTCGCCAGGCCAGCACCGCGGCCACGTCCTCGGCGCCGCGCACCCCGTGCCCGGCGGGGAGCTCGTCGAGCAGGCCGAGGACGCGCAGCCGGTCGCGCGGCGCCAGCGGACGGCGCAGTTCCTCGGAGAGCGGTCCGAGCAGCCGCTCCTTCTCGTCCCGCGCCCCGATGAGCCCGATCAGCCGGGGCAGCTCCAGCCAGCCCTTCGCCAGCGGGGCCCAGCGCTGCTCGGGCCCGGTGGCCAGCCAGGTGTCGGCGGCGTAGGTGAGGCTCCAGCGCGGTTCCTCGCCCTCGGTCGCCGCGATGAGGTTCGCGGCCACGGCGAGCTCCACGAGCAGCCCGATCCGGGTCTCGTCGACCTCCAGCTCCTTGGCGGCGCGGCGCACGTCGCGCACCCCGATGCCGCCGGAGCGCAGCACGTCCGGCGGGTCCTCGCTCCACAGGTGCAGCAGGGATTCCAGGTGGCGCAGCAGTTCGAGCACCTCGCCCGCCGCGGTCGAGTCCACGGTGGACTGGTCGTGCTCGACGAGGTCGAGCAGCGGTTCCTCCGGACGGACCGGGCCCATCGGGTGCTCGCCGCGCAGGGCGAGCGCGAGCTGCCGCGGCAGCTCGACGGTTTCGGCGTCGCGGCGCAGCAGCAGGCCCCTCGCGAGCAGCCGCTGCACCGGGGTGGCGGCCTCCTCGGCGGTGATCCCGCGCCCGGCGTCCTTGGTGCGGCCGATGGGTTTGCCCCCGGCGAGCTTGCCGACGAGCTCGCGCTCCTGCTCGTCGAGCCCGGCGAGCGCGGTGCGCGCCGCGTCGTCGGTGAGGTCCTCGGCGGGGCGGCCGAGCCCGGCGGGGAATGCGGGCAGCGCGTCCCGCGCGGTGGGCACGACGGCCAGTTCCTCGTCCTCGCCCCAGACCAGCGCCCGGCGGCGCAGTTCCTCGACGGTGCGCCGGACGCGCTGCGGGGTGACCTCGGTGCCGAGCATCGCGGCCACGTCGGCGAGTCCCACGGGCGCGGCGTCGGCGTCGAGCAGCACCAGCGCCTCCAACGTGGACAGGGCGAAGGCGTCGAGGTCCTCGCAGGCCCTGGCCACCGAGGAGCGGACTCCCGCCCTGGTCGCCAGCACGGAGGTGTCCGCGGGCGGGGGAGTGGCCAGATCGGGTCGCGCGCGCAGCAGGGACACCAGGTCCTCGTCGCCGCGTGCGCGCAGGGAGTCCGCGAGTGAAGCCATCCCGGCCACGATACCGAGTGCGGCCCGCGCACCTGCGCGGATCGTGCGCGATCCGGTACCGGGCGCGGTCGGCGCGGCCGCTGCCGGGGATTTCGGCAGGGCGGGGTTCGATCGGGTGCTCCGATCGGGCAAACTGGTGGTCGTACGCCCACGACGACTTTCCGGAGGATGACCGTGGCCGCTGGCAAGGCGAACAAGGACCGCATCGACCCGACGTGGCCGCACGTGGGCGACGGCGAGCACCCGGTCAGCGAGCTCGTCGCGGACAAGCAGGGCGCGCTCTCGCCGTTCGGCAACGTCACCTTCCCCTTCGACGAGGGCACCTTCCCGTACGAGCACCCCGTCACCAAGATCAACAAGTGAGCGCGGGCGAGTCCGCTCGCCACGCCGCCCGGCCCCGGAGTCCGCTCGGACCCGGGGCCGTTCTCGTTCCGGCCCGGGGCGCGTTGTCAAGGCCGACTCGTCGGTAGCGGTGCCGGATATCGATCACATCGGCGAAAGTTCTACGCTTTTTCCACACCGGGTGAAGTTCAACTGGCTTTGGCGGGCGCTGGATCTTGCTCAGCGCCGAGTCCTGTGATCAAGACCCGGCGCTCAAGTGGAAACTTCGCGTGTGACAGGGGTGCGACCAATGCCGGTTCCAGGTCCGGGTTACTCGATCACGGTCCGAGTGGAGGCGCCGCCGTCGGCCAGCGCCGCGGGCGATCTCGCCAGCGCGATCGGCAGCGCGGGGGGCGTGACCACGGCTTTCGACGTCGTGGAGTCCCACTCCGACCGGATCGTCGTGGACATCACCTGCAACGCCCGCTCGGCCGATCACGCCTCCGACATCACCGATCGCCTCGGTGAGCTGCCCGGGGTGAAGGTCCGCAAGATCTCGGACCGAACCTTCCTGGTCCACCTCGGCGGCAAGATCGAGGTCAGCTCCCGGGTGGCGCTGGCCAACCGCGACGACCTCTCCCGCGCCTACACCCCGGGCGTGGCCCGGGTGTGCACCGCGATCGCGGAGAACCCCGAGGACGCGCGGCGGCTGACCATCAAGCGCAACTCGGTCGCCGTGGTCACCGACGGTTCCGCGGTCCTCGGCCTCGGCAACATCGGTCCGGCCGGGGCGCTGCCGGTGATGGAGGGCAAGGCGGCGCTGTTCAAGAAGTTCGCGGGCGTCAACGCCTGGCCGGTCTGCCTGGACACCCAGGACACCGAGGAGATCATCCGGACGGTCGAGCTGATCGCCCCCGTGTACGGCGGCATCAACCTGGAGGACATCGCCGCGCCGCGCTGCTTCGAGATCGAGGCCCGGTTGCGGGAGAAGCTGGACATCCCGGTGTTCCACGACGATCAGCACGGCACCGCCATCGTGGTGCTCGGCGCGCTGCGCAACGCGCTGCGGGTGGTCGGCAAGGACATCGAGAACTGCCGCATCGTGGTCTGCGGCGTGGGCGCGGCCGGCTCGGCGATCATCCGGCTGCTGCAGCACAAGTCCCCCGCGGACATCATCGCCGTGGACATCGACGGCATCGTGCACAGCGGGCGCGGGGACGAGGACCCGAACCTGCGCTCCATCGCCGCGGGCACCAACGCGGACGGCCGCACCGGCAGCCTCTCCGACGCGGTCGCGGGCGCCGACGTGTTCATCGGCGTCTCGGCGCCGAACCTGCTCAGCGCCGACGACGTGGCCACCATGAACGAGGACGCGATCGTGTTCGCGCTGGCCAACCCGGACCCGGAGATCGACCCGCTGGAGGCCCAGCAGCACGCGAAGGTCGTCGCCACCGGGCGCAGCGACTACCCGAACCAGATCAACAACGTGCTCGCGTTCCCCGGCTTCTTCCGCGGTCTGCTCGACGCGCACGCGCACGAGATCACCGACGAGATGATGATCGCGGCTTCCAACGCGATCGCCGACGTGGTCGACGGCGAGGAGCGGGTGAACCCGTCGTTCATCGTGCCCAGCGTCTTCGACACCAGCGTGGCTCCGGCCGTCGCGGAGGCCGTCCGCAAGGCGGTCGTCGCCAGCCGCACCGAGGAGCCCGCGGCGGGCGGCTCCTCGATGCCGTGGTCCATGGCCGAAGACTTCGACTGCTGAGCCCCGCCCGGGACCTGCCCCGTCCCGGCGGGGTGGTCCCGGGCTCTAAGGTCTGCGGGTATGGCGCAGGACGAGCTCACGCACGTGGACGAGTCGGGGGCGGCTCGCATGGTCGACGTCTCCGAGAAGCAGGTCAGCGCGCGCACCGCGGTGGCCACCGGTGTCGTGCGCACGACACCGGAGGTCCTCGCGCTGGTGCGCCGGGACGGGCTTCCCAAGGGCGACGCGCTGGCCACCGCGCGGATCGCGGGGATCATGGCGGCGAAGCGGACCCCGGACCTCGTCCCGCTGTGCCACCCGATCGCGCTGTCCGGGGTGAAGGTGCAGCTGGACCTCGGCGAGTCCGAGGTGCGGATCACCGCGACCGTGCGCACCACCGACCGCACCGGCGTCGAGATGGAGGCGCTCACCGCCGTCACCGGCGCCGGGCTCGCGCTGCACGACATGATCAAGGCCGTGGATCCGGCGGCGGTGCTCGACGCGGTGCGCGTGGAGCGCAAGGAGGGCGGCAAGACCGGCACCTGGGTCCGCGAGGACTGATCGGCGGGGCGGGCGCGTCGGCTCGTACGCTGGAGCCCAGCGCGGTGGCGCGCCCAGCCGCGGCCCCCGCTGGATGGCCGGTTCCGGCCGCGTCCCGTCCCGATCGCAAGGAGCTCCGCCCATGTCCCGCACCGCTCGCGTCGTGGCCGCGTCGAACCGCGCCGCCGCAGGCGTGTACGCCGACCGCACCGGACCGGCCATCGTCGAGTGGCTGCGCGAACGCGGGTTCGAGGTGGGCGACCCGCTGGTGGTGCCGGACGGTGAGCCCGTCGCCCGCGCGCTGCGGGACGCGGTGGCCGCCGAGGTCGCGGTGGTGATCACCACCGGCGGCACCGGGATCAACCCCACCGACCGCACCCCCGAGGCGACCGCCGAGGTGCTGGACCACGAGATCCCCGGGCTGGCCGACGCGGTGCGCGCGGCGGGGCTGCCGGAGGTGCCCACGGCGGTGCTCTCCCGGGGGCGCGCCGGGGTGAGCGGCCAGACCTTGATCGTCAATCTGCCGGGCTCGCGCGGCGGGGTCGCCGACGGGCTCGGCGTCCTGGACGGGGTGCTCGACCACGCCCTCGACCAGTTGCGCGGCGGGGACCACGCGCCGGGCGGCGGGGTGGCCCCGGCAGCCGGGAGCGCCTCGGCCGCCGCGCCGGTGCTGCTGGCCGAGGTCGTGGACCGGCCGCTGGTGGTCGAGGAGCTGGCCTCCCTCGTGGAGCACCGGGCCGCCGGCGCGGTGGTCACCTTCGGCGGCGTGGTCCGCGATCACGACGGCGGGCGCGGCGTGGTGGAGCTGGAGTACGTCGGCCATCCCAGCGCCGACGCGGTGATCCGCGAGGTCGCGGACGAGCTGGCCGGGCGTTTCGAGGGCGTGCGGGCGCTCGCGGTGGTGCACCGGGTGGGCCTGCTCGGCATCGGCGACGTGGCGCTGGCCTGCGCGGTCGCCGCCGAGCACCGCAAGGAGGCGTTCGCGGTGTGCTCGGAGCTCGTCGACGAGGTGAAGCGCCGGTTGCCGATCTGGAAGCGCCAGGTGTTCTCGGACGCCACCGAGGAATGGGTCAACTGCCCCTGAGATGGTCTCTGCGGGCGTGGCTCCCCCTGATCGCCCTCCACCGCCCGGACGCCCTTCGATCTTGCTGCTGACCCGACGCGGCCCGGAACGCACGAGACCCCTGCCGCTGGGGGAGGCGGCAGGGGTCCGGAGTGGGGAGTCGCACCGGCCCGCACGGGGGAACGGGCCGGGCGTCGACTCCGCGCCAGGTCCGGGGACCTGGCCAGGTGATCACTTGATGTCGAGCTGCTGACCCGGGAAGATCATGTTCGGGTCGCTGAGCACGTCGGTGTTGCGCTCGAAGATGTCCTGGTAGTTCACGCCGTACTGGTCGGCGATCTTGCCCAGGGTGTCCCCGGCCTGCACGGTGTAGTCCGCGCCGTTCGACTTCACGGTGGACTTCTTCGTGGTGGTCTTCGAGGTCGAGGACTTCTTCGAGGAGGACGAGCTCTCGTCGGAGGAGCTGCTCGAGCCGCCGCTGGTGCTGCCGCTGGTCCAGCCGGTCTTCGCGCTGCACGCGGGCCAGGCGCCGGGGCCCTGCGAGGCGAGGACCTTCTCGGCGACCGCGATCTGCTCCTCGCGGCTGGCGTCCTTGGCGTTCGACGCGTACTGCGTGCCGCCGTAGGCCGCCCAGGTGGACGGGGTGAACTGGAGACCGCCGGAGAAGCCGTTGCCGGTGTTGGCGCTCCAGTTGCCGCTGCTCTCGCACTGCGCGAGCTCGTCCCAGTCGGCCGCGTTGGCGGGCGCTGCGATCGCGATCGGGGCGGCGACCACGGCGCCGGCGATGGCCAGCCGGGCGGCGTTGCGAGCGATGCCTGCGGTGGAAGGTTTGCGGTGCTTGCCTTCGTAGCGAGTCATGTCCCTCTCTCCTGCCGCGCTTGCGAGGTGAGCTGTCGGGTTCGGGCTGAGAGGCAGCCCGGCCGGCTCGGGAGCCGGCTTCACCCCTAGGGCGTTCGGGGCGCCCAGTGGTGGTTCCCCCGCCCCTGTCCGGTGTGTTCGTTCGGGGGTGGGAAGCCCGCCGGACAGGGTTCGGCGCTGCGGGCTTCCGTGGTCCTTGCTGATCGGTTCGGGGCCGACCGGAGAGCGACACTACGTAACCGATCGCCGAAGCGGAAATCTGAGCACATGTGACGCTAGTCACAGTAACGAGCGCCGAGGGGTGTTCGATCTCGATCGTTTTCGCTGATCAGAGCGTCGTTATCAAGTCGTTTCCGGGCTGAGATCGATCACCGTGGGTGAGGCGTGGCTCACCCCTTCAGGGGCCCGAAAACCGGGATCTCGGCTTCTCGCAACTCGCCGGAAACCCTGAATCGAGTCCGCTCCGAGCGTGGATCGGCGGGATTCGGCGATCACTCGCCGAGCAAAGGGTATGACGCCGAGTAGTTGTTGTTCTCGGTCAGGTGAGGCTGTCGGGGAGGCCGCGTCAATGCCGCCGGACGGGTCGAGATCGTCCCGCCGGGCGGCCCCGGAGGACGAAGCGGAGTCACTCGATCTCACGCCGGAACGTCACCCGGGGGAGCGTGTCAGACACGCCGGGGAGTGTTGTATTCGCGCACGCGCGCCTGCGCGGGCGGAGTAATGCGGACAGGACTCGATCGCCGGAGCGGTTCAGCCGCCCGCGAACGGCGGCAGCACGTCCAGCTCGTCGCCGTCGCCGACCGCGGCGGACCGGTCGCGCACCGCGAGCCCGTTCAGCAAGAAGCTGCAGGCGGGAACCACCTCGGCGAGCCGCTCGCCGTGCGCCGCCAGCACCGCGTCGATCACATCGGAGGCCCGCACCGGGCCCGGCGCGGCCGGGGCGACGGAGAGGACCTCCTCGCTCACGCCGGCCGCGGCCCGCGCCCCGGCGAAGTACCGCACCCGCACCGCCAGCGCGGCGGGAGCGCCCTCGGATCGCGCGGTCATGGCGTCAGCCCCCGATCGCGCTCATCGGCCGGGACGGCTGGGCGAAGCCCGCGTCGTCCACCCCGTGACCCGCCTTCTTGGCCCACATCGTCTCCTGCCACAGCCGCGCCAGTTCGGCGTCCCCGGCGCCGTCGCGCAGCGGTCCGCGCAGATCCGTCTCGGTCGTGGAGAACAGGCAGGAGCGCAGCTGGCCGTCCGCCGTGAGCCTGGTCCGGTCGCAGGCCGCGCAGAACGGTCGCGTCACCGAGCCGATCACGCCGACCGTGCCCGGGCCGCCGTCCACCAGCCACCGCTCGGCGGGTGCCGAACCACGCTCGGCGTCGTGCGGGGTGAGGGTGAACTCGGCGCTGAGCCGATCGAGGATCTCATCCGCGGTGATCATCTTCTCGCGGTCCCACCCGTGCTGCGGGTCGAGCGGCATCTGCTCGATGAACCGCAGCTGGTAGCCGTGCTCCAGGCAGTACCGCAGCAGGTCGCCCGCCTCGTCGTCGTTCACGCCGCGCAGCAGGACCGCGTTCACCTTCACCGGCTCCAGCCCGGTCTCCTTGGCCGCTTCGAGCCCGTCCAGGACGTCGGCGAAGCGGTCCCGGCGGGTCAGCTCGTGGAAAGTCTCGGCGCGCAGGGTGTCCAGCGAGACGTTGACCCGGTCCAGTCCGGCTTCGACCAGCGGCCCCGCGTAGCGGCGCAGGTTGATCCCGTTGGTGGTCAACGAGGTCTTCGGGTGGCCGGGCAGCGCGGAGGTGGCGGCGATGATGTCCACCAGGTCCTGCCGCAGCAGCGGTTCACCGCCGGTGAACCGCACCGCGGTCACCCCGAGCTCCTCCACCGCGATCCGGATGAGCCGGTTCATCTCGCCGGTGTCGAGCATCTCCTGCCGCTTCAGCCACGGCAGGCCCTCGGCGGGCATGCAGTAGGTGCAGCGCAGGTTGCACTTGTCGATCAAGGAGACGCGAAGGTCGGTCGCCACCCGGCCGAACCGGTCGATCAGGGCCGGAGTGTCCGGACGCGTCGAGGTGTCGGCCGTGGGGCGCACGGCCGGGATGCCCAGGTCCACTGCGGTCACCGTTCGAGCCTAACCCCGTCCGGAGGGGGATTTCGATCGCCCCGGGAGGCTTTCTCGCGCCCGCCGAGGTCCGCAGTGGACGTTGAACGAGTCGCGGATGCGCCCGCTTCGGGACTGTCTCAACCGCGCCTGCGGCAGTAATCTCGTCAACTGTGCCGCACTACCGGATTTCTGAAGCAGCCGGGCTGCTGGGTGTCAGCGACGACACCGTGCGCCGCTGGGCAGACGGCGGTCAGCTCCCCACCGGCCGGGACGGCTCCGGTCGGCTCGTGGTGGACGGGGCCGACCTCGCCGCGTTCGCCCGCGAGCAGGCGCGCGCGGTGCCCGACCCCTCGGGCGTCGGGCGCTCCGCCCGCAACCGGCTGGTCGGACTGGTCACCGAGGTCGTCTCCGACCAGGTGATGTCGCAGGTCGAGTTGCAGTGCGGTCCGCACCGGGTGGTCTCGCTGATGAGCACCGAGGCGGTGCGGGAGCTGGGCCTGGAGCCGGGAGTGCTGGCGGTGGCGGTGGTCAAGTCGACCAACGTCGTGGTGGAGACGCCGGGAGGCTGACGTGCGCAAGACCGGAGTGGTCGCGGCCCTGATCGGGTCCGCGCTGGTGCTGGCGGGGTGCTCGGGAGGGGGCGCGGAGGAGCCGCGGCGGACCGTCACGGTCCTGGCGGCGGCCTCGCTGACCGAATCCTTCGACGAGCTCGCCGGCCGCTTCGAGGCCGAGAACCCGGGGGTGGACGTGCGCCTGGACTACGCGGGCTCGTCCACGCTCGTCGAACAGCTGATCCAGGGCCGCGGCGCCGACGTGTTCGCCTCGGCGAACACCGCGAACATGGACAAGGCCGCGGAGGCGGGGGTCACCGCCGGCGAGCCGCGGGTCTTCGCCACCAACGAGCTCACCATCGCCGTGCCGAAGGGCAACCCGGACCGCATCGGCTCCCTCGCCGACCTCGCAGCCCCCGGCAGGCTGGTCGTGCGGTGCGCCCCGGAGGTGCCGTGCGGCGCGGCCGCCCGGACCGTGGAGCAGGCCGCCGGGGTGCACCCGCGGGTCGTCAGCGAGGAGAACGACGTCAAGTCGGTGCTGCGCAAGGTGGCCGCCGGTGAGGCCGATGCGGGCCTGGTCTACGTGACCGACGTGCGCTCCGCGAAGGACCAGGTGCAGGCGGTGGACTTCCCGGAGGCGCGGCGGGCGGTCAACGACTACCCGATCGTTCAGCTGAAGGACGCGCCCGAGCCCGAGCTGGCGACGCGCTTCCTGGACTACGTGCACGGCCCGGCCGGAGCGGACGTGCTGGCCGCGCACGGCTTCGGCGCGGGATGAGGCCGGCCGGACCGGTCGGCGTGCCCCGTGCGCTGTGGGTTCCGGCCCTGGTGGCGCTCGCGCTGATCGTGCTGCCGGTGCTGGGGCTGCTCACCAGGGTGCAGCCCGGGCGGTTGCCCGCCCTGCTGAGCAGTCCGGCCGCGCTGGACGCGCTGGACCTCTCGGTGCGCACCTCGCTGCTGGCGACGGTGCTCTCCCTCGGGTTCGGGGGGCCGCTGGCCGTGGTGCTGGCGCGTGCGCGCCTGCGCGGGCTGCGAGTGCTGCGCGCGGTGGTGCTGCTGCCCCTGGTGCTGCCTCCGGTGGTCGGCGGGCTCGCGCTGCTGTACCTGCTGGGCCGCACCGGGCCGCTGGGCGGTCCGCTCGCCGACGCCGGGCTCCGGCTGCCCTACACGACGGCGGCGGTGGTGCTGGCGCAGACCTTCGTGGCGATGCCGTTCCTGGTGGTCGGGCTGGAGGGCGCGCTGCGCTCGGCCGACGAGCGCTACGAGCGGGTCGCCGCGACGCTCGGCGCGGGGCCGTGGCTGACGTTCCGCCGGGTGACGGTGCCGATGCTGCTGCCCGCGCTCGGTTCCAGCGTGGTGCTCACCTTCGCCCGCGCGCTGGGTGAGTTCGGCGCGACCATCACCTTCGCGGGCAGCCTGCAGGGGACCACCCGGACCCTGCCGCTGGCCATCTACACCACCGCGCAGTCCGACGTGGACGCCGCGGTGGCGATGTCGCTGCTGCTGGTGGTGCTGGCGCTGCTGGTGATCGGGTTGGCCGGGACGAGGGCCGTGGAGGGACACGCGTGACCGGTCTGCACGCCCGCATCGAGTTCGACCGCCCCAAGTTCGCGCTGAGCGCCGAGCTGGACGTGGCCCCGGGGGAGGTGCTGGCGGTGCTCGGGCCGAACGGCGCGGGCAAGTCGACGCTGCTGTCGGTGCTGTCCGGCCTGCTCGTCCCGCACCGCGGCCGGGTCGTCCTCGGCGAGGAGGTCTGGTGCGACGCGGCCACCGGTCGGTCGGTGCCGACGCACCGGCGGGGTGTCGGCCTGCTGGCGCAGAACGCGCTGCTGTTCCCCCGGATGTCGGTGCTGGAGAACGTCGCCTTCGGCCCTCGCGCGGCCGGGAGGCGCCGGGCCGAGGCGCGCGAGACCGCCCGCCGCTGGCTGGCCGAGGTGGACGCCGCCGAGTTCGCCGACCGCCGTCCGGCCCAGCTCTCCGGCGGGCAGGCGCAGCGGGTCGCGCTGGCCCGCGCGCTGGCGGCCGCCCCGGACCTGCTGCTGCTGGACGAGCCGCTGGCCGCCCTGGACGTGGACTCCGCGCCCGCGATCCGCAGCCTGCTGCACCGGGTGCTGCGCGAGCAGCGGCAGCCCGCGGTGCTGGTCACCCACGACGTGCTCGACGCCGTGGTGCTGGCCGACCGGGTCGCGGTGCTGGTGGACGGCCGGATCATCGAGCAGGGCCCGACGCGCCGGGTGCTGACCCGCCCGGAGGCCGCCTTCACCGCGCGCCTGGCCGGGTTGAACCTGCTGGTCGGCACCGCCGTCGAGGACGGCGTGGACTTCGGTGGCGGCGTGGTCGCCGGGCGGGCGGCCGAGGAGCTGCGAGCCGGTCAGCGCGCCGCGGCGGTGTTCTCGCCCGCGGCGGTCGCCGTGCACCGGGACCGGCCGCGCGGCAGCCCGCGCACCGCGGTGCCGGTGCGGATCGGCTCGCTGGAGCCGCGCGGCGACGTGGTGCGGTTGCGGGCCGAGACGCGGACCGCCGAGCCGGTGCCGCTGGCCGCGGACGTCACCCCCGCCGCGGTCGCTGACCTGGGGTTGAGCGGTGACGACGAGGTGTTCTTCGTGGTGAAGGCGACCGAAGTGGCCATGCACCCGGTCTCGGGAGGATCATTCGGGTCGTGACTGAGCAAGCGCCCTGGACGTATCTGATGGACATGGACGGCGTGCTGGTGCACGAGGAGCACATGGTGCCCGGAGCCGATCGGTTCCTGGCCGAGCTCCGCGAGCACGGCCTGCCGTTCATGGTGTTCACCAACAACTCGATCTACACCCCGCGGGACCTGCGGGCCCGCCTGCACCGGACCGGGCTCGACATCCCGGAATCGGCGATCTGGACCTCCGCGCTGGCCACGGCCCAGTTCCTCGAGAAGCAGCGGCCGGGGGGCAGCGCGCACGTCGTCGGCGAGTCCGGCCTGACCACCGCGCTGCACAACATCGGCTACGTGCTCACCGACCGGGACCCCGACTACGTGATCCTGGGCGAGACCCGCACCTACAGCTTCGAGGCGATCACCAAGGCGATCCGCCTGGTGGAGAACGGGGCCCGGTTCATCGCGACCAACCCCGACGAGAAGGGGCCGAGCCGGGAGGGCACCCTGCCCGCTACCGGCGCGGTGGCCGCGCTGATCGAGCGGGTGACCGGCCGGGCGCCGTACTACGTCGGCAAGCCGAACCCGCTGATGATGCGCTCGGCGCTGCGGGCGCTGGGCTCGCACTCGGAGAACACGCTGATGATCGGCGACCGGATGGACACCGACGTGCGCTCCGGCCTGGAGTCGGGGATGCAGACGATCCTGGTGCTCACCGGGATCTCGGACGTGAACACGGCGGAGCTGTTCCCGTACCGCCCGACCCAGGTGATCAACTCGGTGGCGGACCTGGTCGGCCACACCCACGACCCCTTCGGGATCTGATCGGCGGTCGAGGTGAACGGCCCGTTCGCCCGACCGGACCGGGCGAACGGGCCGTCCGCTCAACCCCGGGTGGGCAGCCTGTCGTCGGAGTCGACGATCCGCTTGCCCAGCGGGAACAGCGAGACGGGGATCAGCTTGAAGTTCGCGATCCCCAGCGGGATCCCGATGATCGTGACGCACTGCGCGATGCCGGTGAGGATGTGCCCCAGCGCCAGCCACCACCCGGCCAGCAGCAGCCACAGCACGTTCCCGATCGCGGAGAACGCGCCGGAGCCGGGCTCGTCGACGAGTCGGCGGCCGAACGGCCACAGCGCGTAGTTGGCCATCCGGAACGAGGCGATGGCGAACGGGATCCCGATGACGGTGATGGCGAGCACCACGCCGGCCACCGCGTAACCCAGGGCCAGCCACAGCCCACCGAAGATCAACCAGATCACGTTCAGCAGCAATTGCATGGGCTCAGCCTGCCATGATCACCCACGCCGTCACCCGGGTGGTGACCCCGAGATCTCCCCGAGGGCGGCCCCGGGATCAGACGCGGAGCTCCCCGGCGAGCACCGTCACCGCCCGCCCGCGCAGCGCGACGCGCTCACCGCGCGGTTCGGCCCGGACGAACCCGCCGCGCGCCGAGACCTGCTCGCCGACGAGCTCCCCGCCCCGGCCCAGCTCAGCGGCCCAGTAGGGCGCGAGCTGGCAGTGCGCCGAGCCGGTGACCGGGTCCTCCGGGATGCCGGCGGCGGGCGCGAAGAACCTGCTCACGAAGTCCACCCCCTCCCGGTCGCCGCGCGCCGTGACGACCGCGCCCCGGTAGGGCCAGGCGGCGATCCGCGCCAGGTCGGGGACGAGGGCCCGCACCTGCTCGGGTCCGGCGGCCCGGACGAGCAGCCGCTGCGGGCTCGCGAGCACCTCCCGCACCTCGATCCCGGGCAGCGCCGCCGCCAGGTCGGCGGGGGCGTCGACCGGGCTCGGGGGGCTGGCCGGGAAGTCCATCCCGATCCAGCCGTCCCCGGCGTCGGTGCAGACGAGCTCGCCGCTGCGGGTGCCGAACCGCTGCTCACCGCCGAGCACGTGGGCGGTGGCGAGGGTGGCGTGCCCGCACAGGTCGACCTCGGTGGTGGGGGTGAACCAGCGCAGCGGCTTGGGCTCGGTGCCGTCGAGCACGACGAAGGCCGTCTCGGCGTGCTTGAGCTCGGCGGCCACCGACCGCATCCACTCCTCGGGAGCGGGCGAGTCGAGCAGCACCACCCCGGCCGGGTTGCCGCTGAAGGGGGTCTCGGTGAAGGAGTCCACGACGTAGAGGCGCACGCCCTGGAGCTTATGAGGACGGGCGCGCTCCGACCGGCCACGCGCGGCGGGGGAGGGGAGGGCCGAGCCGAACCCGGACGTCACCCAGCGGGTCGGGGCCGCCCGTCGCCCCGAGCCGGGCGCCGCATCCGGGTGATCTCGGTGCCGGACTCCGAGCGGGCCGGGAATCAGCGCCCCGGCGAGCGAGCCGTTCCTCCTATCCTGGGCAGCGGAGCGATCACGCCTCAGGTGTGAACGACCGCGGGGTTCAGCCGAACGTCCGCGCATCCGCGCGGCCGACGAGGGGGATCAGATGTCCGATCCGGCAGCGGCCCTGCGAGCGGTCGCCCACAACGTCCGCGCGGCCCGGCTCCGAGCCGGCCTCTCCCCGGACGAGCTGGGACGACGTGCCCAGGTCGGCAAGGGTGCGCTGGTGGCGCTGGAGAAGGCGCAGGGCAATCCCGACCTGGCCACCCTGCTGCGGCTCGCCGAAGCCCTCGGCATCTCCGCCTCGGCCCTGATGCAGGGCTCGCCCGCGGGCCGGGTGCGCGTGGTGGCCTCCGACGAGGTCGTGCCGCTGTGGACCGGGGAGCGCGGCAGCGAGGCCAGGCTGGTGCTCACCACCTCCGCCGCGACCCCGGTGGAGATCTGGCGCTGGCGGCTCGCCCCCGGCGTGGAGTACCCGAGCCACCCGCACCAGGCGGGCGTCGTGGAGACGGTGAGCGTCACCTCGGGCCGGATGGTCCTGATCATCGACGGCGTCGAGCACGAGGTCGGCGAGGGGCAGACCGCCACCTTCGACGGCGACACCCCGCACGCCTACCGGGGCGCGGGCGGAGCCACCTGCGACCTGGTCATGACCGTTCAGCTGCCCCCGGGGCCCGCGCCCGGGGCGTGAGCCGCGTCCCGGGTGACGGTGGACGCATGGCGATCACTCGAACTCGCGTTCTACGCTCCTGGGGCGCTCGGGGAGGGGAGTCCTCGCACGCGCACGAACGCCCCGCGCCCGGTTCCGGGCCCGGGGCGTTCGTCTCTCCCGAGTTCGCCCTCGACTTCGACCGGCACCGGGGGCAATCATGAGTGCGCCTCGTCACACCGGCGTCGGGAGGGCACTGTGGACACCGTCTGCTCGCGCGAACCCAGCTACGACTCCGGGACCTCCGCGGTCCCGCTGCTCGGCGACACCATCGGCGCCAACCTGGACCGCACCGCCACCCGCGTTCCTGACCGCGACGCGCTCGTCGAGCACAGCGGCGGCCGGCGCTGGACCTACCGGGAATTCGTGGCCGACGTGGACGCCCTCGCGCTCGGGCTGCTCGACGCCGGCATCACCCGGGGTGACCGGGTCGGGGTGTGGGCGCCGAACCGGGCGGAGTGGACGCTCACCCAGTACGCCACCGCCAAGATCGGCGCGGTGCTGGTCAACATCAACCCGTCCTACCGCCGGCACGAGCTGGAGTTCGTTCTCGACCAGGCAGGCGTGCGGATGCTGATCGCCGCGCCGCGGTTCAGGAGCTCCGACTACGCCTCGATGATCGAGCAGGTTCGCCCGGGTCGTTCCGCGCTGGAGCAGGTCGTGCTGCTCGACGATCCCGGCTGGGACGCGCTGCTGGAACGGGGGCGGGCAGCCGATCCGGAACGACTCGCGGCGGCGGGGGCGGAGCTCGGTCCGGACGACCCGATCAACATCCAGTACACCTCGGGCACCACCGGTTTTCCGAAGGGCGCGACCCTGTCGCACCACAACATCCTCAACAACGGCTTCTTCGTCGGGGAGCTCTGCGGCTACACCGAGCTCGACCGGGTCGCCATCGTGCCGCCCTTCTACCACTGCTTCGGGATGGTGATGGGCAACCTCGCCTGCACCAGCCACGGCGCGGCGATGATCATCCCCTCCGAGGGGTTCGACGCGGGCACCGCGCTGGCGGCGGTCGCGGCGGAGCGCTGCACCTCGCTCTACGGGGTGCCGACGATGTTCATCGCCGAGCTCGACCACCCGGACTTCGAGGACGTCGACCTGAGCTCGCTTCGCACCGGCATCATGGCGGGCTCGCCGTGCCCTGCCGAGGTGATGAAGCAGGTCATCGAGCGGATGGGCATGACCGAGGTGGCGATCTGCTACGGCATGACCGAAACGAGTCCGGTCTCCACCCAGACCCGCGCCGACGACTCGCTGGAGCGCCGCGTCAGCACCGTCGGCCGGGTCGGACCGCACCTGGAGATCAAGATCGTCGACCCGGTCACCGGCCGCACCGCGTCCCGCGGCGAGCCGGGCGAGCTGTGCACCCGCGGCTACTCGGTGATGCTCGGCTACTGGGAGCAGCCGGACAAGACCGCCGAGGTCATCGACGCCGCCCGCTGGATGCACACCGGCGACCTCGCGGTGATGGACCCGGCCGGGTACGTGAGCATCACCGGGCGGATCAAGGACATGGTCATCCGCGGTGGCGAGAACGTGTACCCGCGCGAGGTCGAGGAGTTCCTGCACACCCATCCCGACGTGCTGGACGTCCAGGTCATCGGGGTTCCGGACGAGCGCTACGGCGAAGAGCTGATGGCCTGGATCCGGCTCCGCGAGGGCGCCCCGGAGCTCACCGCCGAAGCGCTGCGGGAGTTCTGCGCGGGGCGGCTCGCGCACTTCAAGATTCCCCGGTACGTGCACGTGGTGGACGAGTTCCCGATGACCGTCACCGGCAAGATCCGCAAGGTCGAGATGCGCGAGCAGGCGAAGACCCTCCTGGACCAGCGCTGACTCACCACCCGGCGACCACCCGTCCCGCCCACCGCGATTTCCCGCGAAATCCCCTGCCCCAGCCGCCCCGGATGCGCGATTTCTCGCGAAATCGGTCCTGGCAGGGCGAGCGGGTGCGCGATTTCTCGCGAAATCGCGGTGGCCCGCCAGCCGCGCGGCCTCGCGAAGTCCCCCGGCTCCGGCCGGCCTGGGTGCGCGATTTCTCGCGAAATTGCTCTTGGTGGGGCGGGGTGGGGTGGAACTTCTCGGGAAATCGCGGGTGGTGGTGCTCGGCCGGGGTGGGGAGCGGAGGCCGGACGGGGCGGCGTCCCGCCCGGTCCCCGGGAGGGCCCCGTCCCGGTCAGGTTTCGGCGAGTTCCGCCGCGTCCTCCTCGCCGAACTGGTCCTCCAGCCGCTCCGGTGAGGCGTCCACGTCGATCTGCGCCAGCGGCATCCCGCGCGCGGAGGCGATCGCGCCGAGCCTGCGGGCGGCCCGGTCGGTGGCGTAGGCGGCGAGCTCCTCGGTCTCGAGCTGGAACGGCCGCGTCGCGGGGGCATCGGCGGGCACCCACTCGATCAGCGCCATCGCGTGCGGCAACAGCTCCTGCATCATCTCGTCGACGTGGTCCCAGTTCTTCTCGTCGGCGGCGACGTGGCGACGGCACGTGAAGGTGCCCCAGGCCATGTGCCTGCGCTCGTCGTCCCCGATGTGGCCGATGAGCCGCTGCATCCCGGGGAACAGCCCTCGGCTGCGGCAGATCTTGTTCCAGGCGTAGTAGCCGGTCAGCGCCAGCGAGCCCTCGACGACGTGGTTGTAGGTGACGGAGGCGCGGATCTGGTTGCGCGGGCCCGGGTCGGCGTCGAGCGCGTGCAGCACCGTCGGCAGCGCCTCGTAGAAGATCGCCCGGTAGCCGGGGTTGTCCTCGACGAATTCGGTGAGGTCCTCGGTCAGTCCCACCGCGTCCATCCACAACCGGAACGCCTGGGTGTGCTTGGCCTCCTCGAAGGTGAACTGGGTGAGGTACATCTCGTCGCCGAACCGGCCCTCGGCGGCCATCGCGGCGAGGAAGGGGCGCAGGTCCTGGGTGACCGCTTCCTCTCCGGCGATGAACTCGGCGCAGAGCGCGGCGACGCTGCGCCGCTCGTCGTCGGTCAGCCCGGCCATGTCCCGGGCGTCCTGCTGGAAGTCCAGGTCGGCCGGATTCCAGAACTTCGCGTTGCCCTTGGCGAACAAGCGCAGCGGGAGGGAGTCCCAGTGGAGACCGCCGGGGCGCAGGGAGTGGAAGTCGTCGCGGTGCTTGCTGCTGTGCGTGGTGGTCATGGACAGCTCCAGCTCGCCCGGGGGTGTGAGTGGCGTTACATTCTCCGATTTTCGATACTCGGTAGTTCCGCGTCAAGGTCCGAGCGGGGGAGGTGAGCTCGAACGAGCGGTCCGGCGCGGCGGTTAGCCTGCACGGCGTGACCGCGACCGTCGGATTCGACCTCGACCTCACCCTCATCGACCCCAGGCCAGGCATGATCGCGGTGTTCGAGCGGCTCAGCGAGGAGTTCGGCCTGCCGCTCGACGGCGAGCACTTCGCGGCCAACCTCGGCCCGCCGCTGCCCGACGTGCTGCGCACCTACGGCTTCGACGAGCTGGTGGTGCACCGGCTGGTCGCGCGCTTCCGGGAGCTCTACCCCGAGCTCGTCGTCCCGATCACCCGGCCGATGCCCGGTGCGGGCGAGGCGCTCGCCGCGGTGCGCGAGCGGAGCGGGCGAGCGCTCGTGGTCACCGGGAAGTTCGAGCACAACGCCGCCCTGCACCTCACCGAGCTCGGCTGGGAGGTCGACCGGCTCGCCGGGGACGTGTTCGCCGCCGCCAAGGGCGACGTGCTGCTCGCCGAGCGCGCGGACGTCTACGTCGGTGATCATCTCGGCGACGTCGTCGGGGCCAAGTCCGCCGGGGCCACCGCGGTCGGAGTCGCGACCGGGCCCTATCCGGCCGAGGAGCTGCTGGCGGCCGGTGCGGACGTCGTCCTCGGCGACCTCACCGAGTTCCCCGCCTGGCTCGCCGCGCGCTGATCAGTCGCGGCGGGTGCGCAGCACCGAGCCGACCACGCCGACCACCAACCCGAGCGGGGCCAGCAGCGTCGCCAGGTTCAACCACACCGGCAGGTCGGTGCGGCCCGTCGCGTAGAGCGCGAACACGGCGAGCACCGCCATGACGCCTGCGGCGAACAGGGACAACGCCAGCGGGAGCAGGACGGGGCGGGAGGGCGCTGCGCTCATGCCGCTCAGCCTAGGACGCCGCTGCCGGGACGGGGACCCGCGGCCGGGCAGGACCGCGCGGGCTCACCGCTCTGCCGCAGGTCAGCGGCGGACGCGCCGTGCTCGGTCCGTTCGGGGCAGCGAGGGTCGGCGGTGTCCGTTTCGGGGCGGGTACTCTTAAACTGATGCGTCCTGGGAGCGCTCGACAGCGTGGCGTTCCGGGGCGTTTTTGTTGTGCTGGGGCCGATCGCGGCCCTGGTGCGGACGACGATGACGACTAGAGGGACCCGCTCGCTTCCGTTTTCGCGCCCAGTCCGGGCCCTGAGAGCGCGGCGCGCGGGCTGGGCATCGACAGGGAACGGTGAGGACAGTGCCGACCGGCAGGGTCAAGTGGTACGACGCGGACAAGGGCTTCGGCTTCGTGACCCAGGACGGTGGGGAGGACGTGTACGTGCGCTCCTCCGCGCTGCCCTCGGGCGTCGATTCGCTCAAGACCGGCCAGCGCGTCGACTTCGACATGGCCCAGGGGCGCCGGGGTCCGCAGGCGCTGCGCGTGCAGCTGCTCGACCCGCCGCCCTCGGTCGTCGAGGCCCGCCGCCGTCCCGCCGACGAGCTGCACGGCATGGTCGACGACATGATCAAGTTGCTGGAGCTGAAGGTGCAGCCCGACCTGCGTCGAGGTCGCTACCCCGACCGCAAGGTCTCCAAGCGCATCGGCGAGGTCGTCCGGGCCGTGGCCCGCGAGCTCGACCCCGGCGCCTGACCCCGGCCGACACCGCCTGACCTGACCCGGAGCCACTGGTGGCGGCCGGAGCCGACTTTTCGCGAGAAATCGCCCTGCCCGCGTCAGCCGGGTTCGCGATTTCTCGCGAAATCGCGCGCTCGCGACGTCGCCACCTGCCCCGGTAGAGGGCGACATTTCGTGGGAAATCGCCGTACCGCGCCCCGGTGGAGGGCGACATTTCGTGGGAAATCGCCGTGCCGTGCCCCGGTGGAGGCGACATTTCGTGGGAAATCGCGTTGCCGGGTGGGGGTGGGGTGCGATTTCTCGAGAAATCGCGGTGGGGCTTCGGGGAGTTGCGGGGGCTGGTCAGCGGGGGTCCAGGACCCAGGTGCCGGAGATGCCGAAGTCCACGCCGCCGTCGGCGTCGGCGGTGAGCACGGCCGAGTACTGCTGGACCTCGACGTGCTCCAGGCGGGTGCCGTCGGCGGGCACGCGGAGGGTGTAGGTGCGCCGCTCGTCGGGGCGGAAGACGGGAGTGCGCCCGTCGATCTCCCGGCCGTCGGCGTCCCGGTAGATGTAGGCGACCTGCCACGGGGTCGCGGAGACCTCGCCGGGCACCGAGATCTGCAGCGGAGACCGCTCCGGGACGTGCAGCTCGCCGACCGGGTCCGCGGGCGGGGGCGAGCACTGCTCCCCACCCGGGTCGCAGAACCGCGCGGGCGCGACCTCGACGGCCTCGCCGTGCGAGTAGAAGGTGACTTGCGGGTCCGCCGGTGCCGAGCATCCGGCCATTGCGGCGACACCCAGCGGAGCCGCGAGCAGCAGCGACTTCAGTCCACGATGCACGCCGCGAGCCTACGACCCGGCCGGAACCCGCTCGGTGCCCGGTGGGGAGGCCCGCCGCCGTCCCCGCCGCGAGAAGAGCCCGCCACCTCCTCGGACCAGGAGCGTCTGGGCGAGCGCGAGGGCCAGCAGCGCGGCGGTCGTGGCGAAGCCGATCCACCACACCGGCGGCAGCAGCACCCCGAGCGCCCCGCCGAACACCCAGCTCAGCTGAAGGATCGTTTCCGAGCGGCCGAAGGCCGAGGCGCGGGAGCGCTCGGCGACGTCCCGCTGCACCACGGCGTCCAGGCACACCTTGGCCAGCGCGCTCGCCGTCGCGCCGACGAGGGCGACCACGACGGCGAGCGGCACCCCGGCGAGCAGCGCCGCGACCGCGGTGGCCGCGAGGGCCGAGCCGAGGCAGCTCACGATCAGCCGGTCCGGGGCGCCGAACCGCATCCGCGAGCCGGCCGCGTTGCCGAGGAAGCTGCCCACCCCGGCCGCGCCGCCCACCGCGCCCAGCAGCACCAGTTGCCGGACCGGATCGCCCCCGGTTCCTTCCTTGATCACGAAGGCCGCGAAGAGGGTGAGGAAGCCGGTCAGCACCCGGATGCCGCCGTTGCCCCACAGCGCGACCAGCACGTGCGGGCTCAGCCGGGTTCGCCGCTCGCCGCCCGCGACGACCTCGCGGGCCTCTCCGGCGGAGCTCTCCACGCGCGAGGAGACCCGCAGGCACAGCCAGATCCCGGCCCCCGCGAGCGCGGCCATGAACCACAGCGCGCCCGGTGAGCCCAGCAGCCAGGCGCAGCCGGAGGCGATCGCGCCGAACACGCCGCCCGCGGCGAGGCCGAACGTGGTGAGCCGGGAGTTGGCGGTGGTGAGGTCGACCGCCGGGGGCAGCACGCGGGGCGTCATCGCGGCCTTGAGCACGCCGAAGGACTTCGACAGCACCATGCAGCCCAGCGCCGCCGGGTACAGCGCCCACCCGTCGAAGTTCAGCGCCATCACGATCGCCAGCAGCGCGCGCAGCCCGAAGGACACCGCCAGCGCCGCGCGCCTGCCCCGGCGCAGCCGGTCCAGGGCGGGGCCGATCACCGGGGCGATCACGGCGAAGGGGGCGACGGTGATCAGCAGGTAGAGCGCGACCATGTCCCGGCTCTCGCCGGTGGCGGCCGAGAAGAACAGGGTGTTCGCCAGCGCCACGGCCATCGCGGCGTCCACGGCGTAGTTGAGCATCACCGCGTAGGTGAAGCGGGCGAGCCCGGATTCGGCGGCGCCGTCGGCGTGCGCGGCGGACAGGAACAGCCCCATCGCGCGCCGGGTCAGCTCGCGGCCGCGCCAGGCAGCGACCCGGGTGACGGTGAGCTTGCGCGGGGGAGCGGTGCCGCCGCGTCGGCGGGAGTCCTGACCGGAGCCGGTCGCGGCGTCCTCGGCTGCCGGGCGCTCGGCGCCGGGGGCGGTGCCCGGATCGGCCCTCTGCCCGGGCCCGGGATCCCGGGCGGTCGCCGAAGCGCCGTCCGGGGCTGGCGCGCTCCCGGGAGTCGCCGCCGGCTCGCCGGGGCCCGGCGGGATCCGGCCGCGTCGACCGCGCCGCCCGGCTCCCCAGCCCGGGTGCCCGTCCCGTTCGCGTCGCAGCCCCATGCGCTCATCCTGCCCCAGCGCACGGCGCGATCGCGTCCCCGAGAGGGGTCTCCGCGGCTGTCCCGCCGCTCCTGGGGACGGGTCTTCCCCACCCGATCGAGGATGGGGATGAACGTGTTCCCGTCCTGTGGACGGATCACTCCGGCACGAAGCGAACGCGGTAGACGTGCGGCCAGAGCTTCCCGGTGAGCAGGAACTCGTCGGTCCCGGGCACCGCCGCGATCCCGTTGAGCACGTCGGTACCGGCCCGTTCCGAGCGCGGCAGCAGCCCGGAGGCGTCGACGACGGCCGTCACCTGGCCGGAGCCGGGGTCGATCCGCACGATCCGCTCGCTGCCCCACACGTTCGCCCACACCTGGCCACCGGCGCACTCCAGCTCGTTGAGCTCGGCCACCGGCCTGCCCTCCAGCACCACCGGAACCGAGCCGGTGACCGCGAAGCTCGCCGGGTCCCGGAAGGTGAGCGCGGAGCCGCCGTCGCTCATGACCAGCCGCGCCCCGTCGTGGCAGAGGCCCCAGCCCTCGCCGTCGTACTCCACCCGGCGCAGCTCGCGCAGGCTGTCGCGGTCCCGTTCCAGCGCGACCCCTTCCCGCCACGTGATCTGCCAGATACGGTTCCCGACGACGGTGATGCCCTCGCCGAAGAGCGCCGGGGGGAGGTCTCGCTCCCCGAGCACGCGGCCGGTGTCCGGGTCCAGCGCCCGCACCACCGATTCCCCGTACCGGCCGGTGCCCTCGTAGAGGGTCCCGCCGAGCAGTTCGAGGCCCTGGGTGAACGAGGAGCGGTCGTGCGGGAGCACGCGGGTCACCATCGCTCGAAGGTGTGGCACGCTGCGCGCGTGCTCAATGCTCTGATCGGTGTGCTCGCGCTCGCTCTGGCCGTTCTCCTGGGCTGGTACGTGCGCCGCGCACGCAGTCAAACCCAGAACGCCCAGCAGGCTCGCGACGATCACACCTCCGCGCAGGTGGCCGGCCAGCACGGCTCGGCGCGGGAGATCTCCGGTTCGCACCCCGAAAGCCTGACACGGGCGGCGACCGCACCGACCGCGTACGGCACAATCGAGCACGTGACGCCTATGCCTGCTCCGACCACCGACCCGGACGCTCCGCTCGGAGTTGCTGGGGAGCCGAGCGGCGAGTCCACGGGGACCCAGCCGGAACCGGCGCTCGACCCGACGTTGGCCGCGGCCGTCGAGGCGGCCCGCGCCGCGGCGGAGGCCGAGGCCGGCCCCGCCGCCGAGCCGATCGGTTCGCCGGTGCTCACGGTGGCTTCCGACGACGCTCCGGTGGGCGCGCACGTCGGCGTCGAAGCGGAGGGCCCGGACGCGGCCACGCACTACTTCGAGTCGAACTACCCGGGTTACGTCGGCTGGCGCTGGGCGGTGACGGTCGCCATCGCGGGACCGGAGGAGCCGGTCACCGTCAGCGAGGTCGTGCTGCTGCCCGGCAACGGTGCGCTCACCGCGCCCGCCTGGGTGCCGTACAACGAGCGAGTGCGGCCGGGTGACCTGGGCGCGGGCGACCTGCTGCCGAGCACCCCCGACGACCCGAGGCTGGCCGAGGGCTTCCTCTCCGGGGCCGATCAGGCGACCGAGGACCTGGCCCACGAGGTCGGCCTGGGCCGCAAGCGGGTGCTGAGCTTCGAGGGCAGGCTCGCGGCGGCCGAGCGCTGGCACGGCGGCGAGTTCGGTCCCGGCAGCGACATCGCCAAGCTCGCCCCGGGCGCCTGCGGCACCTGCGGCTTCTTCCTCCCGCTGGCGGGCTCGATGCAGGCCGCCTTCGGCGTGTGCGGCAACGAGATCGCTCCGGCGGACGGCCGCGTGGTGCACGTGGAGTTCGGGTGCGGTGCGCACTCGGAGGCCGAGGTGGACACCTCCTCGACGGTCCCGATCGCCGAGGTCGTCTACGACGACACCACGCTGGACTTCGAGTCGCGCGGGTGACCGCGCACGACGTCTTCGGGACGGCCGAGCTGCGGCGGGCCGTGCTGGAGTCCTGGGACGCCTCGCCGACGAGGTTCCGGGAGGACGCGAACGCCGAGGAGGACCTGCGCTTCGGCGGCTACCGCGACCGCCTGCTGGTGGAGCTGGCGCAGAACGCCGCCGACGCCGCCGGGGCGGACGGCGTGCTGCGGATCCGCTTCGAGGACGGCGAGCTGCGGCTGGCGAACACCGGCGCCCCGCTGACCGCGGACGGTGTCGCGGCGCTGGCGTCGCTGCGCGCCTCGGCGAAGCGCGACGGCGGGACGGTCGGCCGCTTCGGCGTGGGTTTCGCGGCCGTGCTCGCGGTGACCGACGCCCCGCGCGTGGTGTCGAGCACCGGCGCCGTGGAGTTCTCCGCCGAGCGCACCCGGTCCGAGGCGTCCGCGCTGCCGGGCCCGGCCAAGGAGATCGAGTCCCGCGAGGGCGGCGTGCCGGTGCTGCGGCTGGCCTGGCCCACCGGGGAAACGCCGCCGGAGGGCTTCAGCACCGAGGTCCGGCTCCCCGTCCGGTCCGATGTGGACGGCGATGGGCTGCTGGCCGGTTTCGCCGAGCACGCTTCCGACCTGCTGCTGGCGCTGCCCGCGCTCCGCGAGATCCACGTGGGTTCGCGGTCCTGGCGCCGCGAGGACCAGGGTGCCTCGCGCGCGGTCGTGCACGGACCGCAGCGCAGCGACCGCTGGCTGCTGCACCGGGTCTCCGGCCGGCTGGGCGAGTTCGCCGCGGAGGGCTTGGGCTCCGAGCAGCGCGGCCCGGTCGAGTGGTGGGCGTGCTGGGCGGTGCCGCTGGACCCCGACGACGTGCCGATCCCGCTCGCCGAGGACATCCTGCACGCCCCGACTCCCACCGAGGAGCGGTTGTCGCTGCCCGCTCGCCTGCTGGCGGGCCTGCCGGTGGAGGCGGACCGCCGACGGGTGACGTCCTCCCCGGTGGTGGACTCGGTGTTGGCGTTCGCCGCCAAGAGCTACCCCGATCTGGTCGCGAAGGTGTCGCCGTCGCACCGCACCGCGCTGGTCCCGCTGCCCGGCTTCCCGCTGTCCGATGTGGACGGGAAGCTGCGGCAGGGCGTGCTGGACCGGTTGCGCGTCACCGGCTGGCTGCCGGGCGGAGCGGGCGGGGTCGTCGCCCCGCACCAGGCCGCGGTGCTCGAGTACTACTCGCCGGAGCTGGTCTCGCAGCTGGCGGACGTGGTCCCGGGGCTGCTCGCGGCGGAGCTCTCCGACGCCCGGCAGCGTCGCGCGCTGAGCACCCTGGAAGTGCGCCGGCTCGGCGCGGCCGAGATCGTCGAGGCGGTCGGCGGCCTGGACCGCCCCGCCGCCTGGTGGTACCGGTTCTACGACGCGCTGGCCCCGATCCAGCGCACCGACCTGCGGGCGCGCGAGGAGTTCGCCGCGCTGCCGGTCCCGCTGGCCGACGGCCGCACCGTCACCGGTGCCCGGGACGTGCTGCTCGCCGACGGCGAGGGGGACACCGGCCCGGCGGCAGTGCTGGCCACCCTGGACATCTCCGGCCTGCGCATCGCGCACCCCGACGCCGCGCACCCGCTGCTCGAACAGCTGGGCGCGCACCGCGCCGGGCCGGCCGAGCTGCTGGACGCCCCGCCGCTGGCGGAGGCCGTGCGCGGCAGCGTCGCCGAGGCGCGGGTCGGGGCGGACGTGCTGCCGCTGACGGAGTCGGTGCTCGGCCTGGTCAGCGAGTCGCACGTCCACGACTGGCTCGCCGCGCTCGCGATGCCCGACCGCGACGGGGAGATCCGCCGCGCCGACGAGCTGCTGCTGCCGGACGCCGAGCTGCTGGCCGTGCTCGACCCGGAGGAGGTCGGCCCGGAGGGCGCGCTCGGGGTGCTGGACGGAGCGTTCGCCGCCCGCTGGCCACGGCGGCTGTTGCGCGCGGTCGGCGTGCTCGACGGATTCGCCCTGCACGTCGAGGAAGATCCGATCGACCCCGACGAGCGCTTCGCCGACAGCGTCCAGTGGTGGCACGAGCAGGAACGGCTGGCCGGGGGAGCGTGGCCGCCCGCTCGTTTCGTCGCCGTCCGCGACCTGGACCTGGTCGCCGACGAGTCGTGGCCGGAGGCGATCCGGCTGCTCACCGGTTCCGCCGAGATCGCGCGCGTCCTGGAGGACCCGCGGAGCCACCCGGCCTGGTGGCTGTCCCGCTTCGCCGTGCTCGCGGGCAGGCCGCCGAGGTTCTGGCGGCTCCCCGAGGCGGAGGAGATCGCGGGCATCTACGACCCGGTGCCCGAGGTCGGCCTCGACCGGCGTCGGCTGCGCCTCGCCGGGGTGCGCGGGGAGCTGCGCGTCGACGATCCCGAGGAGGCCGCGGATCTCGTGGCCCGCTTGGGAGATCCGGACCGCGGCGTCCGCGCGGGCACCGCGCTGCGCGCGCACCGCGAACTCGCGAACGCCGTGGTCGACGGCGTCGTCCCGCCCGGGGTCGCCGGGCCGCCGGAGTCGGTGCGGTCGATCTCCGGGGCCGTGGTGAGCGCGGAGCGGGCCGTGGTGCTGGACGAGCCCTGGATGCTCGGGGTGCTCGAAGCGCCCCTGGTCGTCGCGGGCGGCGGGCCGGATCAGTTCGACGCGGAGGCCCTGGCCGAGCTGCTGGACCTCCCGCTGGCCTCGGAGGAGGGCACCATGCGGGTGCTCGCGGAGGGGCGGGCGCAGAGCTGGGCCGAGGTCGGCCGCGTCGCCGGGACCTGCGAGCTCCTGGGGATCGCCGTCCCGTCCGGGGAGGTCGTGCTGCACGACGGTCTCCGGGTGAGCACGCGCGGCGGCGAGCAGCGGGTGCACTGGTGGGTCGACGGTTCGGGAGCGGTGCACGCCGAGCGCACCCCGGACGGCCTCGCCCGCGCCCTCGCCTGGGCGGCCGGGGCGTGGGAGTCCCGATTCGCCCTCGCCGCCCTGCTGGCCGATCCCGAGGCGGTCACCCTGCTCCGCTGAGCGCGGGCAGGGCGACCGGCCGGGTCAGCCCCGCAACGAGCGGAGGAAGCGGTTCCAGGCCCTCGGCCCGAAGACCAGCGTTCCGCCGTCGCGGTCCTTCGTGTCCCGGACGGCGACGACACCCGGTGCTGAGCCGACCTCGACGCAGTTCTGAGCTCCGCCGTGGCTCCTGCTGGACTTCCGCCAAGTCATCTCTGACACCGTGCTTACTCCTCGCCCAGTTCCCGGATCTGTCGGTCGATCAAGCGCAGTGACTCTCGATCGCTCAGCGCAGCGACGCGCAGCCGATCGAAAACCAGGCTATAAGCGCGCACGTGCTGGGAGCCAGAGAAGTAGTCGGCACTCGTGAGATTCTCGATGTAGGCGATGGTCGCGTCAGCGGCGTCGATGTGCAGCAAGGTGAACATGAGCCCCATGCCAGGATGCGTCCCCATGGAGGTGGGGATCAGCTGAATCGTGACGTTGTCGAGGTCAGCGAGCTGGCGGATGTGCTCCAGTTGTCCGCGATGGATCTCCGGGTTGCCGACCCGGCGTTGGATTGCTTCCTCGCCCATCACAGCCCACACCTGAGGTGGATCTGAGTCGAACAGCTTGCCCGAGCGCCTTTCCCGTGCCGAGGCGATCTCGTCGACCTCGACGGACGGCACCATGACGGACGCGCTCAGGCATTCATGTGCGTAGGCCGAGGTGTGCAGAAGTCCCGGTATCACATCCGGGAAGAACATCTTGATCTCTGACGCGCTCTCCTCCAGGCTCACGTACTTCTTCGCCCAGTCGGTCACCCGAGCGGCCGGAAGCTTGCGCCTGGCCTCAACTGCCAGGCGGTGCACCTTGTCCCCTGCTCGTTCGTGAGCGCCGTACAGCGTCAGCAGGACTTCGATGTCCTTGTCGGACAGCTTCCCCTCACCGGTCTCGATCTTGCTCACCTTGCTGCGGTACCAACCGAGGTGGCTCGCCACGTCGTCGGACGTCAATCCGGCTGCTTCGCGCAGGTCTCTCAGCTCCGCGCCGAGCACGAGCCGTTGAACGAGCGGACCAGGATCTTTGGCCATGGGTGCCAGTCTGCCTTCCCCCCATTCAGCGAAGATCCTGGGACTCGCTGGTATCTCCACTAGGAATCCTAGTAACGTTCCGTATTGGATCAAGTGCTAAGAGGGAGGGGCGAGCATGTTGGCCGATGGGGCGAAGGTGGGGCGGTGGCAGCCGGTGAGCAGCGGTCGGCACGCCTTCGACCTGGCCGCGCGCTCGTCCGAACCGGGGGAGCTGGTGCGGGCGCTGTGCGGGATCCCGGTCTCCAGCGACGAGTTGCAGCGCGTCGCCGACGAGCTGGCCTGGATCGGCAAGGCGACCTGCATGGACTGCTGGCGCGTGCTCGCGAAGCGCACGCGCTGATCCGAGACCCGGACCGGTCGCGGTGATCCCCGACCCGCGACCGGTTCGCCGGGTGGCCGGGCGGCCCCCTCCCCGACTCCGCCCGGTCACCCTCCCACCGCAGAGGAGATCGGCATGGCCCCGCACGACACGCCCGCCCGCTGCTGGGCGGCCTTCGGGTACCAGAACCACCTGATCCCGGCCGTCGACGCCGACGAGATCGCGGGATGCTGCGGGGTCCTCGCCGACCGGGACGAACTCGTTCCGCGCGACGACCGCCCGACCTGCTCGGTGTGCGCCACCGTCGCCCGGACCGGCGAGCACAGCATCGTTACCTTCCCCGGAACGACTGGTTGTTAATAGCCAAACGGGTGAGCTGCCGGTGCGCTGCCTTGACCACCAATTCCGGCATTCCCGCCCGGCAGCGCCCCGCCGCGTGCTGAGCTGATCGCTGACCCCACCCCCGAGATCCGGACGACGAGATGACACCGCCCCGCCCACCGCACGGACACCCGCCCCACCAGTCCCGGCCGCCCGTCCAACCGCCCCCGCACTGGCAGCCGCCCCCGCACTGGCAGGCACCCCTGCCCCTCGCGCGGGAGCCACGCCGTTCCAGCAAGAAGCCGGTGGTCCTCTCCCTCGCGGTCGCCGCCGTCGTGGTGCTGCTGCTCGGCGTCGGGATGTTCGTCCTCGGCAACGAGGGCGGGACGAGCGGTGCCCAGGACGAGCGCGGGGCGGAGCGGTTCCTCCAGATGACCCCCGGCGGCCCGGCGGTGCGCTACGGCGACGCGGCCGCCTACGACGCCTGCGCGGTCCTGCCCCCGGACGCCCTGGAGCAGACCGGGCTGGAGATCTCACCGAACCGGAACCTGGAGCACTCCTACACCAAGGAGGACGTGGCCCCGGACCAGGCGTTCACCGGGAACGAGATGAGCGGGTGCGATTACCTCGTCCAGTCCGCGACCCGAGGGGCCGACAACGTCTCGCTGAAGCTCTACCAGCAGCCGCGCTCCCCGCGATCCGAGCTGGAGTGGATCGCCGGCCGCGCGGCCGACGCGGACGTCCCGGCCGAGATCCGCACGGACCGGGGAGTCCAGGTCGGCTACTGGCGTGATTCCGACCAGGAAGGCGGGTGGCTGATGACCGCCGTCCGCCCCGAGGCCGCCGTCCACGCGGTGATCACCCTGACCGATCCGGAGTACGGCGGGCGCCCCGCCGAGCAGGTCGTGCGAGACCTGAGCACGCGCCTCGTGGACGGGCTCGCGGCCGGGCCGAGCGCGCTGGAGATCGCCTACACCGGGCCGTACGCGGACACCCCGCACCCCTGCGACCTGCTGAACCCGGCCGCGCTGGAGGCGTCCTTCCCCGGAGAAGCGAGCGGTTGGGTGCGGGACACCTACCTGCCGGGCGAGTTGAGCATGGCCGGAACAGGTGGGTACCGGGTGGACACCGGCTGCTCCCGTTCGATCGCCGCCGAGAAAGACATCTACGGTCCGAGCCCGGACGGCATCAGGGCCTCGTTCATGCACTGGGACGCCCCGGAAGCCGGGCGCGAGCACCTGGCGACCATCTGCGGCCGCGCCACCTTCGGGAAGGAGCCCGTGCCCTCGGACGTGCGGATCGGAGACGGGGAAACCTGCCTCACCGACCTCATCGGGGACTGGCGGCTGGAGTTCCAGGCCGGCAAGACGACCGTCACCCTGAGCCCGACCCACGCGCCGCAGGACCCGCAGCAGGTCGCACGGCTGCTGGAACCCGCCGCGCAGGAGATCATCCGCAACCTGCCCTGACGCGAACCGGCCGCGCACCGGAATCCGGTGCGCGGCCGATGTCAGCTCAGTCGGAGCCGGGTCACTCCCCGAAGACCGGGGGAGCGGTGCGCGGCATGTCGTTCAGCCACACGTCGTCCTGCTCCTCCAGCCAGCTCTCGTGCTCCTGGTCCTCGTCCCCGGCCTGGCCCTTGCGGCCCGCACCGGCACCGGCGCCACCCATCGCGCCCATGCCTCCGCGACCACCGACCCCGGCGCCCTTCGCGCCACCGGCCCCGGCACCGCCCGCGGCCCCGGAACCCGGAGTCCCGACGCCCGCGCGGCCGCCAGCGCCGGGCTTGTTCGCGGCACCCGCGCCCGCACCGGCACCGCCGAGGCCCGCGCGACCACCAGCACCACCAGCGCGGCCACCGGCGCCACCCGCGGAACCGCCGGCGCCCACGCCCGGCATCATGCCGAGCCCGGCCCCACCGGCACCCGCGCCCGCACCGGCGCCACCAGCTCCGGCGCCGCCCGGGTTGAACGAGGGCATCGGCGAACCGGAACCGGGAGACCAGGCCGAACCGCTGCCGGACGGGGTGTCCGGGACGTTCGAGCCACCAGGACCGAACCCGGAACCGCTGCCCACGCCGCCGATCCCGCCGGTGCCACCGCCGATCGAACCCGGATTGCCGCCCGCTCCGACGCCCATCGGCGCGTTGATCGACCCGTTGCGGCCGAAGGAACCCTGGCCACCGTCACCGTTCTGCGTCGGCGGCGGATCGAACCGCGGCGGGTTCTGCACCTCGGGGCGGATGGTGTTGTCGTAGGTGTCGTAGGTCTGCTTCGCCGCCCGCGCTGCCTCAGTGGCCTCCCGCTCCTGCTTCTGCAGGTCGGTCTCGCCACCGACGAGCCAGGCGCCACCCTTCTCCAGCAGGCTGTCCGTCGCGTCAACCGGCTTGGGCTCCGGCATCGAGTTCCGGACCGTGAGGAAGCCGTCGACCTGCCGGTCGATCGACTCGCCCGCGCTCTGCGACGTCGCCTGGGCGTTGGTCAGGAAGCTCGTCATCGGCTTCGTCGAGTTGCCGAACTGCTCGGCGGCCTTGCCCTCCCACGCCACGTTCGCGTCGCGGTTCGCCGTTTCGAGCAGCTCCAGGGCGTTCCCGAAACGGGTGCTGATCGCGCCCTTCAGGTCGTCAGAAGCCTTCGACATCTGCTCCGGGCCGGCGCCCTCGTGGATCTGCTTGTACTTCAAGGGGTGGTCGAACCCCACCTCTTGCATGATCTCGTCGACGTTGCCGCCGTCGATCGGCGTGACCAGCGCGGTGCCGATCACGACGGGGACCACGGGAATCACCATTGCGGTTCCTCTCCTGAGTGTGAGAGCCGAGTCGGGCTCAGGCTGCCGGGATGTTCTTCACGGCCTCGGCGGCGATCTTGCTCGCGTAACCGCAGGCATCCTCCATCTCAGGAGTGCCGCCGGAGATCACCAGGTAGTAGACGTGCAGGCTCTGAGTATCCGAGACCCCGACCGCCAGGTTGCACAGGTTTTCGGAGAAGTTGACCTTCACTGCCGGATAACCCGCGACTTCGGTCGCCTCGAAGTTGTCGAAGTTGTCCCGACGCTCGTGAGCAGCAGTCATGCCTCCAGCGTTGGTGTTGACGTCGAGAGAGGTGTCGAACGCGCTGCTGCTGAATTCGCAGGCAGGCTCGTTGAACTCGCTCTGCCTCTGAGTCGGAGCGCCTTCCACCTGGAGCGCCGTGCGCTGTTCGGGCGTGAGCAACTGGCAGGCGTCGGTCACGCTTTTGAGATTCTTGGGGTTTTTCACCGCCAAGGCGGGGTCGACGTTCTCCGTGCTCGGCGAGGCCTGCGGAGGCGTCTGCTCTCCTCCACCGCCTACTGCGCACGAGGAGATCGCGGTGAGCACGAGGAGGGATGCGGTGAGCGCGCTGGTGCGTCGAAGCACGGAAATGTCCTTACGCCTGGTTCGGGGTGGCTGCGTCGTCGGCGGACCGGTAGTCCTGCTGGGCCGCCTTGAGCTGATCGATCTGAGACTGAATGTGATCGATGGCGCCGTTGACGACGTGGGTAATCCCGCCGTTGGAGTTACCCATGAGCGATTTGATCGCCTGAGCCGCGCTTTCGCTGACCTCGTCGTCTCCAGGAGGCTTCAAGAAGCCGGAGGCGGAGACCGTGCGGAGGATGGAGCCGAGCTCTCCCAGCGCGTCCTCGTACTTCGCGATCATGCCCGGGATGGCGTCCGTGTCGACGGAGAACGACGCCCCCGACGTCACGCCGCCGTTGTTCACGGTGGTGTTGATGGTGGCCATGCTGGTCTTACCCCCTAGTGTCACGTAGATCCGTGATCGGGCAGTAGCTTGCCAGATCACGGGCGTGCGGTGCACCGATACGACGGCGTCCGGCCGCCGTTCGTTCCCGCTGGGCGGGCCGGATCACGCGATCGGCCCAGCAGCGGGAAGTCACCAGGCGGACCTGCGCTGCGCGGCGCCCGCGAGGTCGCCGAGGACGCGGCGGAAGGTGCCGACGTCGGCCCCGGCGATCATGCGCTGGGTGCCGGAGTTGTAGATGGAGACGCGGCCGCCCTCGACGTCGACGACCTGCACGGTGTGGTCACCGCGGAACTCCTTGCGCTGCTGGTTCCACACCGTGACGCCGATCTGTCCCGCGCCGAGCTTGGTGCCGTCGAGCAGGTCGGTGGCCTTGCGGAAGCCCGCCACCTCCACGCCCCTGCTGCGCAGGCCGTGCTCCACGGCGCGCGGGTCGGTGATGCCCTTCTTCTCCACCTCGGCCATCACCGCGCGCATCTCGCCCAGGTCGATGTTGACCGGCTTCATCTTCACCGGGGGATGCTCGGGCAGCACCGAGACCAGGGCGGGGACGGCGTCCTCCGAGCGGACGCGCTCCAGGACGAGGCGATCACCGTGCATCACGCTGCGGACCGCGACCTTCCCCGCCTGGGACACGACCGCGCGCAACTCGGTGCCCTTCTGCGCGGAGAAGCGCAGGTCGTACTCGACAGCAGGGGAGCCGTAGGCGCCGACGAGATCCCACACCTCGTCGCTGACGCGGTCGGCCCGATCGACGAGACCGCGACCGCGGCAGCGATCGGCCGCCGCGTCCAGCTCGGCCCTGACGTTCCGCACCGGCGTGCCGTAGCGGCTGTACTGCAGGACCGGCGGTAACCGCTTCAAGCCTGCGTGTCCGGTGAGGACCAAGAATTCGAGGCGATCGACATCGAGCTTGGACGCCACGCGCAACTCCCCAGTTGTCGGTACTTCGCGAGCAGCAGACTAGCGAACGCACCAGAGCCACCAGGGAGCTTTCCCGCAACACCTACCCGTCGAGGCCGGACAGGCCCTTCCACGCGCCTCGCGAGCCGCGCCGCGACGCCGAGCGCTGCCAGCGGAAGACCCCGTAGCCGGTGAGCCCGAGCAGCAGGCCCGCGACGCTCGTCCAGAACTCCACGCTCCCGGGCGCGGTGACCGCGAACAGCACCACCCCGGCCAGCCACAATCCCGTCCCCGCCAGCAGCACCGGGGTCGGCTGGGCCAGCCTCCGCGGCAGCGCGGGCACGGTGCGTGCCGCCCCGGAGGGCGTCGTCGCTGGTGAGGAGGGGGTGCGTGCGCTGTCGTCGGCCACGTCCGGCAGGCTACCCGGGTAGTCGTCGGCAGGTGAGGTAGTGATGGCGGACAGCAATCCGGAGGAGCCGAGCACCGGGGGCAACGCCGGGGAACGTTCCGGTGACGAGGGCGCCCGGCCGGTTGCGGGATCGAACCGCGCTCCCGAAGATCCACGGATGAGCACAGGCGACGACACCGGAAGCTCCGCCGTCCGGCCGGGCGGCGCACTGGACCGCTTCTTCAAGATCTCCGAGCGCGGGTCCACGCTGAGCCGGGAACTGCGCGGCGGCCTGGTCACCTTCGTCACCGTCGCCTACATCATCGTGCTCAACCCGCTGATCCTCGGCAGCTTCTCCGCCGATTCGCCGACCGCGAAGCGGGACGTGCTGGGCGAGATCCTCACGGTGCCCCAGGTCGCGGCGAGCACCGCGCTCGTGGCGGGCGTCATGACCCTGCTGTTCGGGCTCGTCGCGAACTACCCGTTCGCCATCGCCGCCGGGCTCGGCATCAACACGCTGCTGGCCGTCACCATCGCCCAGCAGGTGAGCTGGGCCGAGGCGATGGGGCTCGTGGTCGTCGACGGGATCATCATCCTGATCCTGGTCGCCACCGGGTTCCGCACGGCCGTGTTCAACGCCGTGCCGCCCGCGCTGAAGGCGGCGATCGCCGTGGGCATCGGCCTGTTCATCAGCTTCGTCGGCCTGGTCGACGCCGGGTTCGTGCGCAGGTTGCCGGACGCGGCGAACACCACGGTGCCGGTGGGGCTGGGCATCGACGGCTCCATCGCGTCCTGGCCGACGGCCGTGTTCGCGTTCGGCCTGGTGCTCACCGCGGTCCTCGTGGCGCGGAAGGTGCGGGGCGGGATCCTCATCGCCATCGCCGCGAACACGGTCGTCGCGATCATCGTGGAGGCCCTGGTGCACGCGGGCCCGTCCGAGGGCACCGATCCGCGCGGCTGGAACCTCGGCTACCCGGCCCCGCCCTCGCAGATCTTCGGGCTGCCGGACCTGTCGCTGGTCGGGGAGATCTCCTTCGGCGCGTGGACGCGGCTGCCCGCGCTGGCCGCCGCGATGCTGGTGTTCACGCTGGTGCTGGCGAACTTCTTCGACGCGATGGGCACCATGACGGGGCTCGGCAAGGAAGCCGGGCTGGCCGACCGCGAGGGCAACCTGCCGGGCATCGGCAAGGCGCTCGCCGTGGAGGGCGTCGGCGCTGTGGCCGGCGGGCTGGGGTCCGCGAGCTCCAACACGGTGTTCGTCGAGTCCGCCTCCGGCATCGCCGAGGGCGCCCGCACCGGGCTGGCCAACGTGGTCACGGGGCTGCTGTTCCTCGCGGCCATGTTCCTCACCCCGCTCTACAGCGTGATCCCGGTGGAGGCCGCGGCCCCGGCGCTGGTCGTGGTCGGCGCGATGATGCTCGCGCAGATCAGGGACATCGACCTGTCCGACTTCACCGTGGCGCTGCCCGCGTTCCTCACGATCGTCGTCATGCCGTTCACCTACTCGATCGCCAACGGCATCGGGGTCGGCTTCATCGCCTACGTCGTGATGAAGGCCGCGACCGGGCAGGTCCGGAAGGTGCACCCGCTGATGTGGGTGGTCTCGGCGGCGTTCGTGCTCTACTTCGTCGCCGATCCGGTCTCCGCGCTGTTCGCGGGATGACGATCAGGACACATCCCCCCACCTGGGACGATCAAGGCACCTCCGGTCGCCTAAGCTCCGCGCATCGCGCCCGACCACGGCGTGAATGTCCGCTTTGTCGTCAAATAGTTTGGTAGACTAACGACGTGTCCGAGATCGCTGACCGTGAGCGCACGTTGGCCAGTCGGCTGCGGATGGCCTCCGTCCGGCTCAACCGCAGGTTGCGGGCGCAGAGCACCGACTCCGTCGTCACGCTCTCCCAGCTGTCCGCGCTGTCCTGCCTGCACAAGGTGGGACCCATGACACCGGGCGGGCTCGCCGCGAAGGAAGGCGTGCAGCCGCCCTCGATGACCCGGGTCATCGCCGCCCTGGAAGGCCTCGGCCTGGTGGTGCGCACTCCGCACCCCACCGACGGGCGGCAGGCGGTCGTCGACCTCACCGACGCGGGCCGGGCCCGCGTCGAGGAGGAGATCTCCGCCCGGGAGCGCTGGCTGGACGTCCAGCTGGCCGAACTCACCCAGGAGGAGCGCGCGGCGCTGAGCCGCGCCGCCGAGATCATGGAACGGATCTCGGAGCGCTAGGAGGGAGCTGAGCACGTCGGCGGCGTCAGGAGAATCGCTGCACCCGTCCGGGCCTGACCCGGAGGGTGCGAACCGCGCATCCAGCACCGGCGAGCTCAGCGGACCACCGGGTTCCCCCGAGCGGGACCCGGGCGGCGGCATGTTCGGCTCGCTGCGGGTGCGCAACTACCGCTACTACGCCTCCGGGCAGGTCGTCTCGCTCACCGGGACCTGGATGCAGCGGGCCGCGCAGGACTGGCTCGTGCTCGAGCTCTCCGGCGGCAGCGCGGCCGCGCTCGGGGTGGCGGTCGCGTTGCAGTTCCTGCCCACGCTGCTGCTCACGCTGTGGGCGGGCACCGCCGCCGACCGGTTCGACAAGCGGCGGCTGCTCATCGCGACCCAGACCGCGCTCGGCATCTGCGGGCTGCTGCTCGGGACGCTCGACGTCAGCGGGGTCGTGCGGCTCTGGCAGGTCTACGCGCTGTGCGCGCTGCTCGGGGTGTTCGCGGCGATCGACGCCCCGGTGCGGCAGTCCTTCGTGGTCGAGATGGTCGGGCCCGGGCAGCTCACCAACGCCGTCGCGCTGAACTCGATGACCTTCAACCTGGCGCGGATCGTCGGCCCGGCGCTGGCGGGCGTGCTCATCACGGGAATCGGCACCGGGTGGGTGTTCCTCGTGAACGGGATCAGCTCCGCCGCCGTCGTCGGCGGGCTGCTGCTGATGGATCCGGCGCGGTTGCACCGCGGCACGCCGCTGCCGAAGGAGCGCGGGCAGCTGCTCGCCGGCCTCCGCTACGTGCGGGGCCGCCCGGACCTCGTGGCGGTGATGGCGCTGGTGTTCTGCGTCAGCACCTTCGGGATGAACTTCGAGAGCACCTTCGCGGTGATCGCGCGCAACGTCTTCGGCCGGGACGCCGACGGCTACGGGCTGCTGGTCACGATGCTGGCCGTGGGCACGCTCTCCGGCGCGACGCTCGCCGCGCGGCGCAGCGGGCGGCCGGGATCGCGGCTGCGGTTGATGGTGCTCGGGGCGGCCGCGTTCGGCGCGCTGGAGGCGGTGGCGGCGGTGATGCCCGGCTACTGGGCCTTCGCGGTGCTCCTGATCCCGGTCGGCGTGGCGGTGATGACCTTCACGACCAGCGCGAACTCCACGGTCCAGCTGGCGGTGGACCCGTCGATGCGGGGGCGGGTGATGGGGCTCTACATGCTGCTGTTCCTCGGCGGGAAGCCGCTGGGCGGGCTGGCCTCGGGCTGGCTCGCGGAGGCGCTGGGGCCGCGGTCGCCGGTGCTGCTGGGCGGGCTCGCCTCGCTGCTCGCGGCGGTCGCCTGCGGGCTGCTGCTGCGGCGGTGGAGGTCGGGGGTTGCCGAGCCTGCGAGGTTAGGCTAACCTAATGCATGTCCGCTTCGTGGTGGGAGCGGCAGTCAGTTCGGGAACAGAGCGGGCCCCGTCTCCTCCGGGAGGCGGGGCCCGTTCGCGTCCGCCCCGACGCACCACCCGAGATTTCGCGAGAAATCGCGGCCCCGCGTGCCTGAGACGGGGAGATTTCGTGGGAAATCGCGGCCCCGTGTGCCTGGGGCGGGGAGATTTCGTGGGAAATCGCGGTGCCGTGTGCTCGGGGCGGGGAGATTTCGTGGGAAATCGGTGTGGGGGAGAGCACTTCGGGGCCTTCCCTGGGGAAGGCCCCGAAGTGTCGGCAGCAGAGCTTGTCGGAGCATCCACCGCCGGTCTGAGGGCCCGCGCGCTCCGCGGGCGGCGCCTGTGATCAGGCGGTGGGCAGCCGCAGGCCGTTGTACCCGGCGCGGGCGTCGGCGAAGCGGGCAGCGACCTCGTCCCAGTTCACGACGTTCCACAGCTGCTTGACGTAGTCGGCCTTCACGTTCCGGTACTGCAGGTAGTACGCGTGCTCCCAGATGTCGAACACCAGCAGCGGCGTGGTGGCGATGGAGAGGTTCGAGTGGTGGTCGCGCAGCTGCTGGGTGATCAGCCGCTGACCGACCGGGTCCCAGGCGAGCACGCCCCAGCCGTTGCCCTGGATCGTGGTCGACACGGCCTCCATCTGGGCGCGGAACTTGTCGAAGGAGCCGAAGTCCTGGTCGATCGCCGCCGCGAGCTCGCCGGTCGGCTTGTCGCCGCCGTTCGGGGAGAGGATCTTCCACCACACCAGGTGCAGCGAGTGGCCGGCCAGGTTGAACGCCAGCGTCGTCTCCAGGCCCACGATCGACCCGAAGTCGCCCTTGTCCCGCGCCTCGGCGATCTTCTCGATCGTGTCGTTGGCGCCCTTGACGTAGGTCGCGTGGTGCTTGCTGTGGTGCAGCTCGTTGATCTCTCCCGAGATCGCGGGCTCCAGCGCCGCGTAGTCGTAGTCCAACTCGGGCAGCACGTACTGAGCCATGGAGCGTCTCCCTGTGCGGTGTCGCTATCGGCAGTATCTGGCAATTGCAATCTAGTGGCAACTACCCTGCCGACGCAGGCCGGGGGGAGGTCGATCACACCCTCCGGGCGCTCAGTCCAGCGGCCAGGTGTGCACCGGCTCCCCCGCGTCGCTGAGCTCCAGGTACCGGCGCAGCATGATCACCAGCGCTTCCTGCCGCTCGTGGCCCTCCTGCTCCAGCCGCGCGACCACGTCCCGCTGCCAGGAGGATCCGGTCTGCTTGCTGCGGCAGCGCGCCTCGATGATGCCGAGCGAGCGCTCCCGAGCCGCGTCCGAGACCCCGCACAACCGCAGGCCCTCGTGCGCCATCGGCAGCAGGCGCCGCAGCACGAGTTCGTCGGGCGCGATCCAGCCCTCGCCCGGCCAGTACAGGTGGGAGTCCATGCCGTGCCGGGCGCCGGTGTAGAAGTTCTCCTCCGCCGCCGCGAACGACATCTGCGTCCACAGCGGGCGGTCCTGCTCGGTCAGCGCCCGCTGCGCGCCGTAGAAGAACGCCGCGTTCGCCACCACGTCCGGGACGCTCGGGCCGGAGGGCAGCACCCGGTTCTCGACCCGAAGGTGGGGGACCCCGTCCACCAGGTCGTAGACCGGGCGGTTCCAGCGCCAGATGGTCCCGTTGTGCAGCCGCAGCTCCGCAAGGGTCGGCGCCCTGCCCGCGTCCAGCGCGGCCACCGGGTCCTCCTCCTCGGGTTCCGGCAGCAGCGCGGGGAAGTAGCGCACGTTCTCCTCGAACAGATCGAAGATCGAGGTGATCCAGCGTTCCCCGAACCACACCCGGGGCCGCACGCCCTGGTTCTTCAGCTCCTCCGGCCGGGTGTCGGTGGCCTGCTGGAACAGCGGGATCCGGGTCTCGTGCCAGAGCGCCTTGCCGAGCAGGAAGGGGGAGTTGGCCCCGATCGCCAGCTGCACCCCGGCCAGGCACTGCGCCGCGTTCCAGTGCGCCGCGAAGTCCTCCGGCGCCACCTGCAGGTGCAGCTGCACCGAGGTGCAGGCCGACTCCGGAACGATCGAATCGGCGTAGCAGCGCAACCGCTCCGGGCCGCCCTCACCGAGCGGGGGGCCCTCCATGTCCAGCAGCATCTCCTCGCCCTTGGCGGTGAAGATCTGCTCGTTGAGCTGCGAGTAGCGCGCGTGGTGCGACAGCCAGCCCGGGTCGAAGTGGCTGCGCCGCAGCGTCGGCAGGGTGCCGATCAGCACCAGCTTCGCGTCCGCGTCCCGCGCCTTGCCGTCGGCGCGGCTCAGCGCCGCGCGCAGGTCCTGCTCCAGCTCCAGCGCGCCCTCCCCGGCGAGCGGGCGGGGCAGCACGTTGAGCTCGATGTTGTGCTGGCCCAGCTCGGTGGTGAACGAGGGATCGTTGATCTTCTCCAGGACCACCGAGTTCGACATCGACGGGTTCATCCGCTCGTCGACGAGGCTCAGCTCCATCTCCAGCCCCATCTGCTGACGGGGGAAGGAGAAGTCCGCCCCGGCGAGCATTCGCGCCAGCGCGTCCAGTCCGCGCTGCATCTTGTCCCGGTAGCGCTGCCGGTCCACAGGAGTGAAAGCCCGATTGGTCACGTGCCTCCCCATGCCGTCTCCCCGCTTGGTCGGCCAGCACGCCTGCTAGGTGGACACCAACCGTGACACATCGGTACCCAGCGAACCAGCGTCCAAAACGGTGTTCGAGCCGACACTCGAACACCACGCATGACCAGCGGGAAAAGTGAACTCCCGGGCTGCTGGCGGGCCTCGCGGTGATCAGTCCCGGTAGGACTCCGGCGGGCCGCGACCAGCGGCGCCGCGAGTCCTCGAGGGAGGGGAGGGGGTCGTGCCGAGGGGCCGGGGAGCCGGGCCGGACGTGCGGTCCCGGTGGCCCCGGGACCGCACGCAGCGTTGCGATCTCCGCCAATGCGGTGAGGAACGCGCCCGCGAGCCCGCCCGCCCCGCTACGGAGCGGGATCTCAGCCGCGAACCTGCTCGGGCGCCGCGGCGGGTTGGTCCGCCGAGCTCGCCACCACCTCGGCGCGCGGGCCGCGTCGGCGGCCCAGGGTGAGGAAGACCAGCATCGCGCTCACCAGCACGCCGAACATCACCGTCGCCATCGGCACCGCGGAGCCGGTCCCGCCCAGCCCGACCAGCGGGGCGGCCAGCGCGCCGACGACGAACTGGCAGACGCCGAGCAGCGCCGAGGCGCTCCCGGAGACCTCGCGGTTGTCGGCCAGCGCCAGCATCGTCGTGTTCGGCATGACGAAGCCCAGCGAGGAGATCATCACGAACAGCGCGGCCAGCAGGAACGGCAGCGGCAGGTCCAGCAGCGCCGCCCCCAGCAGCACCGCGCCCGCCGACGAAGCGGTCAGCAGCGCGCCCACCAGCAGCTGGGACTCGGTGGCCACCCGCCCGACGAGGCGCGCGTTCACCTGTCCCGCGAGCACCAGGCCGACGGCGTTGGCGCCGAACGCGAGGCTGTAGGTCTGCGGGGACATGCCGTAGATGTTCTGCAGCACGAACGAGGACCCGGAGATGTAGGCGAACATCGCCGCCATGCCGAGACCGCCGGCCAGCGCGCTGCCCAGGAACGAGGGCGCCGCCAGCAGCGCGCCGAAGGTGCGGAAGGTGCTGCCCAGCCGCGCCGGCTGGCGCCACTCGCGCGGCTTCGTCTCGGGCAGCAGGAACGCCGCCACCAGCAGCAGCACGGTGCCGAACGCGGTGAGCACCACGAACACCCCGCGCCAGGTGGTGTGCGCCAGGACCTGTCCGCCGATCACCGGGGCCAGGATCGGAGCGAGCCCGGTGACCAGCATCAGCGAGGAGAAGAACCGCGCGGCCTCCACCCCGGAGTACAGGTCGCGCACCGCGGCCCTGGCGATCACCATGCCGGCCGCGGCCCCGGCTCCCTGCAGCCCGCGCAGGGCGGCCAGCGCGTAGATCGAGCCGGACAGCGCGCACAGCACGGAGGCGGCGATGTAGATGGCGAGCCCGATCAGCAGCGGACGGCGCCTGCCGACCGAGTCGCTGATCGGACCCGCGATCAGCTGCCCGAGCGCGAGACCGAGCAGCACCGCGGTCAGCGTGAGCTGCGCCTGCGACTCGGTGGCGCCGAGCTCCCCGGTCAGCTGCGGCAGCGCGGGCAGGTACATGTCGATCGACAGCGGCCCGAAGGCCGTGAGCCCACCCAGGATGAGGGCGAACTTGGTCTTGCTGCCCAGCCGCGGCTGGGCGGCCGATCGTCGCTGCTCGGGCGGGGACTCCGCTGCGGACATGCGTCTCCTCCTCGATGACCGCCGGAGGCGCGAGGTACCGGCGGTGGTCGGTGCTGGCGGGGCCGTCGCGAGCGGGGCGCGGCTGGCGGGCCGCGGCCGGCTGGCGGGTCCGGGGACGTGCGCCCCGGGCCACCGGAGCGCGGCCGGACGACGGCAACAGCTTGCTGGTAGCAACTAACAACCGGAACGTTCTCGTTATGCCCGGGTTTTCGGGACGCCGCTGTGAGGTCGATCATCCGAGCTCCGGGGCCCGGCGAGATCGCGACACCGTTCCGGCCCGGGCAACACCGAATGCGAAACTGTTCCCGTGGCGCACGTGCTGGAGGTGACCGACGTCGACGACCCGAGGGTCGACGACTTCCGGGACCTCGCCACCGCCGACCGCCGCCCGGACCGCCCCGGTGGGCGCGGGCTGGTGATCGCCGAAGGTGTCGTGGTGGTGGAGCGCTTGCTGGACTCCCCGTACCCGGTGCGCGCGCTGCTCGGCGTGCGCAGGCGGATCGCGGCGCTCGCCGACCGGCTCGACGGCGTGGACGTGCCCGCCTACATGGTGCCCCCGGACGTGATGAGCGGCATCGTGGGCTTCCACCTCAACCGGGGCGTGCTCGCCGTCGCCGATCGCGCGCACCTCGCCGAGGCGGACGAGCTGATCGCCGCCTCCCGCGCGCTCGCCGTGCTCGAGGGCGTCGGGGACCACGAGAACCTCGGAGCCCTGTTCCGCAACGCCGCCGCGTTCGGCGTCGACGGGATCCTGCTCGGCCCGGGCTGCTCCGACCCGCTGTACCGGCGCAGCATCCGCGTGTCGATGGGCCACGTGCTGCGCGTCCCGTTCGCGCACCTCGACGACTGGCCCGGCGGGCTGGGGAAGCTCGCCGCGCACGGGTTCCGCACCGCCGC
Source organism: Saccharopolyspora antibiotica (assembly GCF_047200635.1). NCBI lineage: Bacteria > Bacillati > Actinomycetota > Actinomycetes > Pseudonocardiales > Pseudonocardiaceae > Saccharopolyspora > Saccharopolyspora antibiotica. Next base: position 184,096 of record NZ_JBJZOI010000005.1, read on the forward strand.
GCTCACCCCGCGCGCCACCGCCACGCCGCTCGCGGAGGCCGGGCTCGACGAGGGCCGGGTGGCGGTGCTGCTCGGTTCCGAGGGACCCGGGCTGACCGAGGACGCCATCACCGCGGCCGACGTGGCGGTGCGCGTCCCGATGAGCCCGGAGGTGGACTCGCTCAACGTCGCCACCGCCGGCGCCGTCGTCTTCCACGCACTCGGCGGAACGCGATGAGGGGAACCGCGCGGCGTCCTCCCTGGGAACTGCGGGTGCGCCGGGGTCGGGCCGTGCTGGTGAACCGGCCGGGGCCCGCCGCCGGGGAGCAGGTCCGGGAGTACGACCCGGCCGGGCTCGCGCTGCCCGTCTCGCTGGTCGAGGACCTGCACGAGTGGGCGCACGTGGTGCACGCCGTGGCGCCGGACCAGGTCATCGCGGGGGAGAGCTCGGCGACCCTGATGTCCCGCCGCGGCCGCCAGCTCGCGGCCCGGCTCGCCGCCGAGACCGGGGGTGAGGTCGGCTACTGGGATCCCTCGCGGGGACGGCTGAGCCGCGTCCGGGGAGCCGCTGCGGCCGGTCGCGCGGAGCCGACGCCGTGGACGACCGGACTCCCGATCAGCGCGGTGGTCGCGGCGATCGTGGCGGTCTCGCTGGTGGTGGTGAGCTTCGGTCTCGCCGAGGTGAACTCGCTGCTGGCGGTGCTGGTGAACGTCGTCGTGGTCGGCGGCTTCGCCCCGTCGATCTGGCTCGGCCGCCGCCTTCCGCTCTGGCGCTGGGGCGCCCTCGGCGCGGCCCTCGGCGTCACCGCCGCCTGGCTGGCGCTGCTGCTGTCCACCCTGGGCTGAAGTCGCCCCGCCCGGAGCCGTCCTGCCCGGAGCCGTCCTGCCCGGAGCCGTCCTGCCCGGAGCCGTTTTGCCCGGCGAACCGCGTCGTGCGGAGGCACACCGCCCGCCGCCCGGGGGCGCGCCGCTCAGCGGTTCCGCTGCTGCGGAGGTGCCGGATCATCGGTGGGAGCGGACTCCCAGCAGCACGTCCTCCCAGGACGGGACCATCGGGTGATTCTTGCGGCGGCGGGCCGGTTCGGTCTTGCGAGCGGCCTCGTCCTCGACGGCCTCGAGGTCGTCCTCCCCGGCCTGCTCGGCCAGCGGGGCCGAGGGCTCCGGCTCGGGGGACGGCGCGGGGACCACGCCCTCCAGGTCCAGCGGGGGGATCGCGGGCAGGGACTGCTTGGCCGGAGCGGGCGGCGCGGTGTCCTCGACGGGCTCGGCCAGCTCCTGCCCGGCCTCGTCGAACCCCAGCGCCTCCCTGGCCAGCGCGGTCACCGGGCGCACCGTGCGCAGCGTCCGGTTCGGCGAGGGGTCCAGCAGGTCGACCGCGTGGTCGTCGATCGGGGCGACGGTGCCGCCGTGCGCTCCCGGGTGGAAGACCCAGTGCGCGCGGTTCTCGGAACGCCCGGCCTGCCACTGCAGCCGGACGACCCACTTGCCGTCCTCGCCGCGCCAGGCGTCCCAGCTCGCGTCGGTGAGGTCGTGCCCGCGCATCCCGAAGGTGTGCGCCACGACCTCCCCGAGGGTCTGCACGTCGGGGCCGTCCTCGCGGACGGGGTGGGCGCGCTGCGAGCGCTCGGCGATCTGCGCGCGCTCCAGCAGCACCGGGTAGGCGTAGCGCTCGACCCGCTGCTCGGGGATGCCCGCGGCGGCGGCGACTTCCTCGACCGAGGCGCCGGCACGCACCCGGGCCTGGATCTCGCGGGGGCGCATCTGCGCCTCCATCTCGATCTGCACCTGGCCGAGGCGGGTCAGGTCACCGCGCGCGGCCGCCCGCAACCGCTCGTCGGCGGGCACGGAAAAGCGGTCGCCGTTCTCCGGGTCCTCGCAGATGACGGTCTCACCGTCCTCGTCGAGCCCGACAACCCGCAGCGCACGCATACGCCAGCCTCCCCGGTCGTTGTCACCAAGCTGTGACCGTAACCCGGCGTGCCCTCTTGACGGGGGAGGCACGCCGGGTTCGGTGTCGCTTCGTGACCATCCTCTCCCTCACCGATCTTGCCTGAACAGCGGTCGACATGCGATCTCGTGGCGAGATCCGACCACCGTTTTGATCACAGCAAGTGATCAACAGCCGGTTCGGGTGACACGGATGTGCCGGTCGTCATGGTGCGGCGGCCGACCGGGGGAGATGGACGCGCCGCGCTCAGGAGAGCTGCGAGACCACCCAGTCGATGGACTTCGTCAGCGCGGTGACGTCGTCCGGCTCGATCGCCGGGAAGGTGCCGACGCGGAGCTGGTTGCGGCCGAGCTTGCGGTACGGCTCGGTGTCCACCACGCCGTTCGCGCGCAGCGCCTTCGCGATGGCCGCCGCGTCGACCGCGTCGTCGAAGTCCAGCGTCACCACGACCTGCGAGCGCTTCGCCGGGTCCTGGACGAACGGCGTCGCGTAGCTCGACTCCTCCGCCCACCGGTACAGCCGCTGCGAGGACTCCCGGGTGCGCGCCGAGCACCAGTCCAGGCCGCCCTGGGAGTTCATCCAGTCGATCTGGTCGGCCAGCAGGAACAGCGTGGCCACCGCCGGGGTGTTGTAGGTCTGGTCCTTGCGGGAGTTGTCCAGCGCCGTCGGCAGCGACAGGAACTCCGGCACCCAGCGGTCGCTGGCGCCGATCTCACCGATGCGCTCGATCGCGGCCGGGCTCATCGCGGCCAGCCAGAGCCCGCCGTCGGAGGCGAAGGACTTCTGCGGCGCGAAGTAATAGACGTCCACGTCGGAGGCGTCGAACGGAAGCCCGCCCGCGCCGGAGGTGGCGTCGACCGCGATCAGCGCCCGCTCCGAACCCGCGGGGCGGGTCGGCGGCACCATGACGCCGGTGGAGGTCTCGTTGTGCGCCCAGCCGATCAGGTCGACACCCGGGTCCGAGACGGGAGCCGGGGCGTCGCCGGGCTCGGCGGAGACGACGATCGGGTCGGCCAGGAAGGGGGCGCCCTTGGTGGCCTTGGCGAACTTCTGCGAGAACTCGCCGTAGGTCAGGTGCAGCGAACGCTCCCGGACGAGGCCGAAGGTCGCGGCGTCCCAGAACGCGGTGGTGCCGCCGACCCCGAGCACGACCTCGTAGCCCTCCGGCAGCGAGAACAGCTGTCCCAGGCCCTCGCGGACCCGTCCGACCAGCGACTTCACCGGCTTCTGCCGGTGCGAGGTGCCCATCACCGCGGCGCCCTCGGAGGCCAGCCGGGCGAGCTGCTCGGAGCGGACCTTCGACGGGCCGCAGCCGAAGCGGCCGTCGGACGGGAGCAGCTCGCTGGGCAGCTTCAGGGTGGTCGGGTCGGTTTCGGCCTGCGTCATTTCCGGCGCCTCCGGGTGCTTGTCGGGTCGGCTTGTCTCGCGGGCGCCCCGGAACCGGGCAGCGCCCGGGTGCGTGGGCCCGCGTGCGGTGGACGGGTTCGGCGGAGTCCCGGTCGCCGCGGGGGACCGGCGCCGTTGCCGGTTCCGGCTCGGTGCGTGGCGCGACTACGGGTGCGATGGTCCATCCCGGTGCGCCGCGCGGGTGGCGGAGCCGTGGGGCAACTTACTGCGCGGGGACGTCTTTGGCCAGCAACCGGCCCGTCATGTGATCGAAAACTGGCGCCGTGACCAGGTGTTTTTCCGATGGCCCGCCGGGAGCGGCGTGGCGACGCCCGCCCGGCGGGCCGAACGGTCGGTCAGACCGCGGCGGGCAGGGCGGCGACGGAGTCCCAGCCCTCGACCTGCCGCGGGGAGCGGGGCTCCGGGCCGACGTAGTGCGCGGAGGGGCGCACCAGGCGTCCGGTGCGCTGCTGCTCCAGCACGTGCGCGGACCAGCCCGCGGTGCGCGCGCAGGTGAACATCGCGGGCATCATCTCGGTCGGCACCTCGGCGAAGTCCAGGACGACCGCCGCCCAGAACTCCACGTTGGTCTCGATCTGGCGGTCCGGCCGCCGTTCCCGCAGCACCGCCAGCGCGGCCTGCTCCAGCTCGGCGGCGGCCTCCCAGCGCGGTGCGCCGAGCCGCTCGCAGGTGTTGCGCAGCGCTCGCGCCCTCGGGTCCTCCGCGCGGTAGACGCGGTGCCCGAAGCCCATCAGCCGTTCGCCGCGGTCCAGGACGGATTCGACGACGGTGCGCGCGTTCCCGGTGCGCTCGGCCTCGGCGAGCATCGGCAGCACCCGGGCCGGGGCGCCGCCGTGCAGCGGCCCGGACATGGCGCCGACCGCGCCGGACAGCGCCGCGGCCACGTCCGCGCCGGTGGAGGCGATCACGCGGGCGGTGAAGGTGGAGGCGTTGAGGCCGTGCTCGGCGGCCGAGACCCAGTAGGCGTCCAGGGCCTGCACGTGGACCGGGTCCGGTTCGCCGCGCCAGCGGGTCAGGAACGCCTCGGTGAGGGTGCGGGCCTCGGCGACGCGCGCGGCGGGGACCTCGGGGAGGTCGCCGCGCGCCGACTGGGCCACGTAGGAGAGCCCGAGCGCGGTGCTGAGCGCGAGCTGCTCGCGAGCCTCCTCCGGGCCGATGTCCAGCAGCGGGCGGAACCCGCGCGCGGGGGCCAGCATCGCGATCGCGGCCTGCGCGTCGGCCCTGACGTCGCCGGTGCGCACCGGCAGCCGCGCGTCCCCGGCATCCGGCATCCCGAGCCCGAAGCGCCCGTCCACCAGCAGCTGCCACACGTCCCCGAACGACACCTTGCCCGCGAGGTCCTCGATGTCGACGCCCCGGTAGCGCAGCGCACCGCCGTCCCGGTCCGGTTCGGCGATCTCCGTCTGGAACGCCACGACGCCTTCCAGGCCCGGGCGGAAGTCCGAAGTGCTCATGGTTGCCTCGTCTCCTCGTTGAGTCGGTGGGTGGGCCGTGCGCCCGGGGGCGCGCGGCGGGACGTGGCGGGGTGCATGAGCACGAGCGGGACCGGTCGCCGCCTGTGCCGTGGCGGTAACCCTGCACCCGGTGCGCGGCCGGTGGCAATCGGTGCCGAGGCCGCCGATGGTGAAGATCACACGGCGGATCGCGCCCGCGAGCGGTGACCATCCTGGAGGAGCGGTGTTGAACAGGCGCAATTCCGGCCGCGCGTAGTTCCCGGCGACGCGCCGAGGACCCGCCGCCGCTCCTCCTCCCGAGCCGGGGAGGTCGCCGCGCGGCACCGGCGCCGCCCTCGCGCTGCCCGGGTCGGGCCGCCGCCGGGCGGTGACCGCGCGACACCACCCGGACGCAGCAGTGCGCCACCCGGAAGCGTCGACTCCACCGCCCGGGCACCGCGCTCCGGAGGGGCCACCGCGAGCGGGCCGGTCGAACCGGACCGCCCGGTGCTGCCATTCGGGTGTGCCGACGGTCACTGCATCGTTCGCGGAATCGATCGGGACGTCCCGGCCGGTTCGGCCCGCGTTCCGGATCCGTTTACCGTCGTACCCGGTGCCGCGGCGCACCGCGGTGGCCGCGCCGACCTCGTCGCCTCCTCCCCGCGTCGCCGCCCACCGGGAACACCAGTCGGTCAGGAGGGAAGAACGGATGTCCGAAAGCACCGCGAGCACCGGCACCTTGTCCTCGATGCGCGTCTCCTACGAGGAGGGCTCCCTGCTGGAGGGACTGCTCGCCGACACCTGGCACGACCAGCTGCGGATCTGGTTCGACGAGGCCGTGCGGGCGGAGGTGCAGGAGCCGAACGCGATGGTGCTGGCGACCGCGGACGCCGACGGCTTCCCGTCCTCGCGCACCGTGCTGTGCAAGGGCTTCGACGAGCGGGGGCTGGTGTTCTTCACCAACTACACCTCGTCCAAGAGCCACGACCTGACCGCGACCCGGGTGGCCGCCGCGACCTTCCCGTGGCTGGCGTTGCAGCGCCAGGTCAACGTGCGGGGCTCGGTGGAGAAGGTGCGCTCGGACGAGACCGCGGAGTACTGGGCAGCGCGCCCGCGCGGCTCGCAGCTCGGCGCCTGGGCCTCGCCGCAGTCCCGGGTGGTCTCCGGGCGGGAGGCGTTGCAGTCCTCGCTGAACGGGATCGAGCGCCGGTTCGCCGAGGCCGAGAAGGTGCCGGTGCCGCCGCACTGGGGCGGCTGGCGGATCGTCCCCGAGTCGGTGGAGTTCTGGCAGGGCCGCCCGGACCGGCTGCACGACCGGCTGCGCTTCCGCCGCGCGAACGACCGCTGGACCGTCGAGCGCTTGGCCCCCTGATCGACGAGGCCGGTGCACCGCTCCCGCCGCGGGTGGCGGGAGCGGTCGCGCGGCGGCCGGGTGCGTCACGAGAGTTGTTTCCTTAGCCTGGCTCACGGCTAGGCTGGCCCCTCGTGGATCAGCACACCGGCACCGAGCGCCCCCGCCGATCCTGGCGGGCGCTCCTGGGCAAGATCGTCCTCGACACCCGGCCGCTGAAGTTCCCGGCCTACCGCCGGTTGTGGACCTCCAGCATCGTCACGGCCGTCGGCGCGCAGTTCAGCGCGGTCGCGGTGCCCAAGCAGCTCTACGACCTGACCGGCAGCTCCGCGTACGTGGGCCTGGCCGGGATCTTCGGGCTGGTCCCGCTGCTGGTGTTCGGGCTCTGGGGCGGGGCCGTCGCCGACACCGTGGACCGGCGGAAGCTGCTGCTGGTCACCAACTCCGGGCTCGCGGGCACCGCCGTGCTGCTGTGGCTGGTGGCCGCCTCCGGGACCGGCTCGGTGTGGCTGGTGCTGGTGCTGTTCGCGTTGCAGCAGACCTGCTTCGCGGTGAACATGCCGACCCGCAGCGCCGCCATCGCCCGGCTCATCCCCGCCCCGCTGCTGCCCTCGGCGCAGGCGCTGGGCTCCACGGTGTTCCAGCTCGGTTCGGTGGTGGGGCCGCTGCTGGCCGGGGTGCTGCTGCCGCTGCTCGGGCTGTCGGTGCTGTACCTGGTGGACGCGCTCGCGCTGCTGGTCGCGGTGTGGGCGGTGTTCCGGCTGCCCGCGCTGCCGCCGCGGGAGGGGGCGCCGACGAAGGCCGGGCTGCGCTCGGTGATCGACGGGTTCCGGTACCTGGCGGCGCACTCGGTGCTGCTGGCCTCGTTCCTGATGGACATCATCGCGATGGTCTTCGGAATGCCGCGCGCGCTGTTCCCGGAGCTGGCCGAGCGGGTCTACGGCGATCCGCCCGGTGGCGGGGTCGCGCTGGGCTGGCTGTACGCGGCGATCCCGCTGGGCGCCTTCGTGTTCGGGGTGCTGTCGGGCTGGCTGCACCGGGTGGCGCGGCACGGCATCGGCGTCACGATCGGCGTGCTTGTCTGGGGCGTGGCGATCATCGGCTTCGGGCTCTCGGACTCGCTGTGGCTCGGAGTGGTCTTCCTCGCGATCGGCGGGGGAGCGGACCTGGTGAGCATGGTCTACCGGAGCTCGATGTTGCAGGCGGCGGCGACCGACGAGATGCGCGGCCGGATCCAGGGCGTGTTCACCGTGGTGGTGGCGGGCGGTCCCCGGCTGGCCGATGTGCTGCACGGCTCCGGCGGGGCGGCGCTGGGCGCGCAGCCGGCGATCGCCGCGGGCGGGATCCTGGTGGTGGTGTGCGCCCTCGGGGCCGCGCTGCTGCTCCCGGCCTTCTGGCGCTACCGGGCGCCGGTCGGGTGAGGGCGTCGCTCCGGTCGGCGAAGCCGGGGCGGCACCCGCGGCCTCGATGACGATCAGGTGACGGGCGGCTGGAGATTTCCACCGGACGGGTTTCGGCCGCGTTGCCCGCGACGCGAGGAACGAGCAGCTCACGCCGGGTCACTGCGGCATTCGGCCGAAACCGGTGCGTCCGGTGGCGCAGGCCGTCCACCAGGGGTGCCACACGATCGCTCCAGGTCGACCGGCACACTCTCCAGCCATGGCGAACGACACGACCGTGGACAACGACGCGCCGGACGGCGCGCAGCCCGGCCTGAAAAAGGTCATGGGGCCCAAACTGCTCTTGTTCTTCGTAGTGGGCGACATCCTCGGCACTACGGTGTACTCCCTGACCGGCAAGGTCGCGGGCAAGGTCGGCGGCGCGCTGTGGATCCCGTTCGTGGTCGCGTTCGTCGTCGCGTTCCTGACCGCGTGCAGCTACCTGGAGCTGGTCGGCAAGTACCCGAAGGCCGGTGGCGCGCCGCTGTACGTGCACCGCGCGTTCGGCATCCACTTCATCACCTTCATCATCGCCTTCGCGGTGATGTGCTCGGGGATCACCTCGGCCGCCTCCGCCGCGCAGGCGTTCAGCGGCAACTACCTGGAAGAGGTCTTCCCGGGCGTGGGCCCGGTCGCCATCGTGGTGGCGCTGGCGTTCCTGGTGCTGCTCGCCCTGATCAACTTCAGGGGCGTCGGTGAGTCGGTGAAGATGAACGTCGTGCTCACGTGCGTGGAGCTCGGCGGTCTGGTGATCGTCATCGTGTTCGGCGCGATCGCGCTGACCGTCGGGAGCAGCGACCCGGCGGTCGCCCCGGACCCGGGCCGGCTGCTGGAGTTCAACCCCGAGTCCAGCCCGCTGCTGGCGGTCACCTCGGCGACCGCGCTGGCGTTCTTCGCGATGGTCGGCTTCGAGGACTCGGTGAACATGGCCGAGGAGACCCGGAACCCGGCGAAGATCTTCCCGCGCGCGCTGCTGCTGGGCCTGTCGATCACCGCCGCGATCTACCTGATCATCGCGGTGATCACCTCGACGCTGGTGCCGACCGCCGAGCTGGCCGAGACCGACGCGCCGCTGCTGCTGGTGGTCAAGGCCGCGGCACCGTGGTTCCCGCCGGTGCTGTTCTCCATCATCGCGCTGTTCGCGGTCACCAACACCGCCCTGATCAACATGCTGATGGCGAGCCGCCTCGTCTACGGCATGTCGAACGAGAAGATCATCCCCTCGGTGTTCGGCCGCGTGCACCGCTCCCGGCAGACCCCGTGGGTCGCCATCCTGTTCACCAGCGTCCTGGCCGTGGTCCTGGTGAGCCTGCTGGACATCGAGGACCTGGGCAGCACCACCTCGCTGCTGCTGCTGGTCGTGTTCGCCATCGTCAACGTCGCGGTCCTGGTGCTGCGCAAGGACGTCGTCGAGCACAAGCACTTCAAGGCCCCCACCTGGGTGCCGGTGCTCGGCGCGGTGCTGTGCCTGTTCTTCGCCAGCCCGCTGTCCGGCCGGCCGGTCGCCGAGTACCTCGTCGCGGGCGGGCTGCTGCTCATCGGCGTGGTGTTCTGGGGCGTCAACCGGTTGATCTCGGGCCGCGTGGACTTCGACCCGAACAAGCTGGGCAAGTAGGACCGGAAGGTTCCGGGCAGAGCCCCGTCGCGCGGTGACCGCCGCGCGGCGGGGCTTTCTCGTGCCGCCGCCGACCGGGGCTGCGGGGTTCTAGAGTGGATGCCGTGAATGATCCAGTCGCCGCCACCGGCAGGCAGTTCGAGATCGCCCACGGCCCGGCCCGGGCCGTCGTCACCGAGGTCGGCGCGGGCCTGCGCCTGTTCGAGGTGGACGGGGTCCCCTACTCGGAGACCTTCGACGCCGACGAGCGGCCGCCGGGCGGGGCGGGCGCGGTGCTGGTGCCCTGGCCGAACCGGGTGGCCGACGGCCGCTGGAGCCTGGAGCGGGAGCCGCAGCAGCTGGCGCTCACCGAACCCGCCAGGCAGAACGCCATTCACGGCCTGCTGCGCCACACGCCCTGGACCGTCGTGGAGCACGCCGAGTCGACGGTGGTGCTGCACGCGATGGTGCCGGCGCAGCCGGGTTGGCCGGTGCCGCTGCTGACCTCGATCGGCTACGCGCTGGACGATTCCGGCCTCACCGTCACGCACACGGTGGAGAACCTGGGGCGGCGCGCGGTGCCGTTCGGCGTCGGGGTGCACCCGTACCCGCGCGCCGGGCTCGCCGAGACCGACGAGTGCGTGCTGCGGCTGGCGGCCTCCTCGGTGCTGCCGGTGGATCCGGAGCGCCTGCTGCCGGTGCGCCCGCCGCGCGCGCTGGAGGGCGACGAGCAGGACTTCCGCCGCGGCCGCCGGCTGGCGGGCGTGCTGCTGGACACCGCGTTCGGCGGTGCGGAGCCCGCACCGGGCGACTCGCTGGTCCGGCACTCGCTGACCGCGCCCGGCGGTGGTGGCGTGGAGCTGTGGGCGGATCCGGTGTTCAAGTGGGTCCAGGTCTACACGAACGACGAGTTCCCCGGACGCGGCCGGGCCGTCGCCATCGAGCCCATGACGTGCCCGCCGGACGCGCTGAACTCCGGCACCGACCTGATCACCCTCCCGCCCGGGGAGAGCTGGATAGCCCAGTGGGGCCTGCGCCCCTTCTGAGCCGAGGAGCCGGGGGGAGGGCGCCCGCCCGTCTTCCGGGCGGGGCCCTCCACCGGGATCAACCCTTCGCGAGGTGCCGGGCGATGACGAGGCGCTGGATCTGGTTGGTGCCCTCGAAGATCTGCAGCACCTTCGCTTCCCGCAGGTAGCGCTCGGCGGGGAAGTCGCGGGTGTAACCCGCGCCGCCGAGGACCTGCACGGCGTCGGTGGTCACCTTCATCGCCGCGTCGGTGGCCACCAGCTTCGCCACGGAGGACTGCGCCCCGAACGGCCGGCCCGCGTCGCGGCGCCGCGCCCCGTCCAGGTAGGCCGCGCGGGCCGACTGCACGGCGGCGGCCATGTCGGCGAGCAGGAACTCGACGCCCTGGAACTCGATGATCGCCTTGCCGAACTGGGTGCGCTGCCGCGCGTAGTCCACCGCGAGGTCCAGCGCCGCCTGCGCGAGGCCGACCGCGCACGCGGCGATGCCGAGCCGGCCCGAGTTCAGCGCGTCCAGCGCGATCGACAGGCCCTCGCCCTCCGCCCCGATCAGCCGCTCGGCCGGGACCCGGGCGTCCTCGAAGCGCAGCTCCGTGGTGGGGGAGCCGGTGAGGCCCATCTTGCGCTCGGGTGGTGCGGCGCTGAGCCCGGGCGCGTTCCCGTCCACGAGCAGGCAGCTGATCCCGCGCGGTCCGTCGTCGGAGGTCCGCGCCATCAGCGCGTAGAAGTCCGCGACCCCGCCGTGGGTGATCCAGGACTTGGTGCCGGTGATCCGGTAGTCCGCGCCGTCGCGTTCGGCCCGGGTGCTCAGCGCGGCGGCGTCGGACCCGGCGTGCGCCTCGGACAGCGCGTAGCCGCCGAGCAGCTCGCCGCCGATCAGGTCCGGCAGCCAGCGGGCCCGCTGCTCGTCGGTGCCGTGCCGGGCGAGCGGGTAGCAGGACATGGTGTGCACGGAGAGGCCGACGCCGACGGTCATCCACGCGCTGCTGATCTCCTCCAGCACCTGCAGGTAGACCTCGTAGGGCTGGCCGCCGCCCCCGTGCTCCTCCGGGTAGGGCAGCCCGAGCAGGCCGGAAGCGCCGAGCAGCCGGAACGCCTCGCGCGGGAACTCCGAGGCCTCCTCAGCGCGCGCCGCGGCGGGGGCGAGCTCGTCGCGGGCGATCTCCGCGGTGAGCGCGAGCAGATCGGTGGCGTCCTGGCTGGGCAGCAGTCGGTCGACGGCCATGCGGCGCTCCTGGGGTGGCGGGGCCAGTACTGGAACTAGTACTGCAGGACCGCTCAGAGTACTGACGGCGTGTCGGGCGCGCCAGGCCCGGAGGGCCACCGGACGGCCGCGCTGTGGCAGTCTCAGCGGCATGACTCCTCCCGCCCCGGACCCGCGGACGCGCGCGGCGGTCGGCCGCGCGGGGCGGTCCGCGCCGGAGCAGCGCCGCGCCGACCTGCTCGACCGGCTGTGCGCGCTGTTCCTGGCCGAGGGGTTCGCCCACTTCACGCTCGACGAGCTCGCCGCCCGGCTGCACTGCTCGAAGTCGACGCTCTACACGCTCGCGGGCAGCAAGGAGCAGCTCGCGGTCCGCGTCGTCGGCCAGTTCTTCAAGAACGCCACCGCCGGCATCGAGCGGGCCGTCGCCGGGACCGCTGACGTCCGCGCCCGGATGCGCACCTACCTGGACGCCGCCGCCGAGCAGCTGCGCCCGGCGTCCCGCCCGTTCATGGCCGACCTGGCCGCGAACCCGGCCACCCGCGCGACCTACCAGGCCAACGCCCGCGCCGCGGCCGACACCATGCGCCGCTACATCCGCGACGGGGTCCGCGACGGCGTGTTCCGCGAGGTGCACGCCGCGTTCGTCGCGGAGATGGTCGGCGGCACTATCGGCGCCATCCAGCGGGGTGAGATCGCCGAGCGCACCGGCCTGTCCGACGCGGAGGCGTTCGCGGAGCTGTCCCAGTTCCTGCTCCGGGGCCTGTTCGATCCGGCCGCCGACGAGCACCGGATCACCCAGCCCGCCGCGGAGCGCACCGGTCCGCGGCAACCGACCGGCCGGCCGTAGCGGCCGGGGAGGCCATCCGGCCGCGGTCGGGTCAGATGTTCAGCACGTCAGCACCAGCACGGAGGAATCGTGATCGTCATCGGTGGAGAGGCTCTCGTCGACCTCGTCCCGGACTCCGCAACGGAAGGCGGTGAGCTCGGGCCGCTGCACCCCCGGCTCGGCGGCGGCCCCTACAACGTGGCGATCGCGCTGGGCAGGCTGGACGTGCCAGCCGGTTTCCTCGCGACGCTGTCCACGGACCAGTTCGGCGACAAGCTGCTGGAGCGGATGGTCGAGTCCGGGGTGAGCACCGACCTGGTGAGCCGCAGCTCGGAACCGACGACCCTGGCCGTGGTGGGCCTGAGCGAGGACCGCTCGGCGCGGTACAGCTTCCACACCGAGGGCACCGCCGCCCGCTTCGTCAACGACCCCGGCCCGCTGGGCGAGGACGTCCTCGCGGTCTCGTTCGGCACCCTCGGGATGGTGTTGGAGCCCGGCGCCACGGTCTACGAGACCGTGCTGTTCCGGGAGGCCGAGCGGGGGATGTTCGTGGCCCTGGACCCGAACATCCGCGCGGACCTCATCGCCGATCCGGCCGCCTACCGCAAGCGCTTCGAGAGCTGGCTGCCCGCGGTGGACCTGCTGAAGCTGTCCGTCGAGGACGCGGAGTGGCTGGCCGGGGACGAGGAGCTGGACGTCGTGCTGCGCCGCTGGCAGCAGGCCGGCCCGGCCGGCCTGGTGCTCACCCGGGGTGCGGACGGGCTGGCCGCGCTGATCGGCGACGGCGAGCTGGTCGAGGTGCCGGGGGTTCGGGCCGAGGTCGCCGACACCATCGGCGCCGGGGACACGGTGCACGCCGCGCTGCTGGCCTGGCTGCACGACCACGGCGGGCTGTCCCCGGAGGCCGTGCGCGGGCTGACCAACGAGCAGTGGCGCGAGGCGCTGGACTTCGCGGCCCGCGCGGCCGCGATCACGGTCTCCCGCCCGGGCGCCGAGCCGCCCACGACGGCCGAGATCGGCTGACCACCGCTGCCGTCCCCGGCGCGCTCCCGGCGTTCCGGGCGTCCCGGCACCCGGTTGCGGCAACCGGGTGCCGGGCGCCCGGCGTCCGGGCTGATCGACGATGTGATCGTGGTCCCACCTGCCCAAAAGGGCTAACACGATTGCTGCGCGAGGGGCCTGGAGCGGTCTAGCGTGGCAACGGACAGGACCCCAACGGGGTGGTGCTGCGGCGGTCCGGTGACCCCGGCCGGCGCACGTGCGCGACCGACCCACGCTGCCGGACACCCACCACGGTGTCGGACATGCGCGCAGTCGTCGGCGGAAACGCCGCCCCTTTCACGAGCGCGAGAGGTTCCCGAATGCCCGACGACGCGACCGCCAAACGTACCGTCGCGCTGCGCTACGACGATGGCGAGCACGAAATGCAGGTGACGGAGCCCACCGCGGGCTCCGCCGGTGTGGATCTCGGGAAGCTGCTGGCCCAGACCGGTTTGGTGACGCTGGACCCGGGTTTCGTCAACACCGCCGCCTGCAAGTCCGACATCACCTACATCGACGGTGACGCGGGCATCCTGCGCTACCGCGGCTACCCCATCGAGGAGCTCGCCGCGAAGTCCAACTTCATCGAGGTCAGCTACCTGCTGATCTACGGTGAGCTGCCCACGCAGGCGCAGTACGACGACTTCGCCGACCGGATCCAGCGGCACACCCTGCTGCACGAGGACCTCAAGCAGTTCTTCGACGGGTTCCCCCGGGACGCGCACCCGATGCCGGTGCTCTCGTCGGCGGTCTCCGCCCTGTCGACCTTCTACCAGGACAGCCTGGACCCGTTCGACCAGAACCAGGTCGAGCTCTCCACGGTGCGCCTGCTGGCGAAGCTGCCCACGATCGCGGCCTACGCCTACAAGAAGTCCGTCGGCCAGCCGTTCCTGTACCCGGACAACTCGCTGGGCCTGGTCGAGAACTTCCTGCGGATGACCTTCGGGTTCCCCGCCGAGCCCTACGAGGTCGACCCGGCGCTGACCCGCGCGCTCGACCTGCTGTTCATCCTGCACGCCGACCACGAGCAGAACTGCTCCACCTCCACGGTGCGCATGGTGGGCTCCTCGGAGGCGAACCTGTTCGCCTCGATCTCCGCGGGCATCAACGCCCTGTTCGGCCCGCTGCACGGCGGGGCGAACAGCGCGGTGCTGGAGATGCTGGAGGGCATCCACGCCAACGGCGACGACGTGGACTCCTTCGTCAACCGCGTGAAGAACAAGGAGCCCGGCGTCAAGCTGATGGGCTTCGGGCACCGGGTCTACAAGAACTACGACCCGCGCGCGGCGATCATCAAGAAGACCGCCGACGAGGTGCTGGGCAAGCTCGGCGCGAACGACCCGCTGCTGGAGATCGCGCTCAAGCTGGAGGAGAAGGCGCTGGCCGACGACTACTTCGTCGAGCGCAAGCTCTACCCGAACGTCGACTTCTACACCGGCCTGATCTACAAGGCGATGGGCTTCCCGACGAAGTACTTCACCGTCCTGTTCGCGCTCGGCCGCCTCCCCGGCTGGATCGCGCACTGGCGGGAGATGCTGGAGGACCCGGCCCGCAAGATCAGCCGTCCGCGCCAGGTCTACACCGGTGCGCCGGAGCGCTCGTACCGCTCGATCGGCGAGCGCTGAGCCGAGGTTCTTCGGCGCCGGACCGCGTTCCCCCGGGACGCGGCGTCCGGCGCCGCTGAACCGGGCGGCAGGTCCGCCCACCCCTGGCCCCGGCGGCCGGCGCGAGCCGGTGCCGGGGCCGAGTCGCGTCCGGGCCCGGTTCGGGGCCGGACTTCGTGTCGGGTCGGTGGCCGGGCGCTCGCGGTCCGTAGGGTGGTCCAGCATGTCCGCACCTTCGATCCTGTGGTTCCGGCGAGATCTCCGCTGCGGTGACCACCCCGCCCTCGCGGCGGCTGCGCGCGGAGGGCCGGTGATCGGGCTGTTCGTGCTGGACGACTCGCTGCTGGGCCCGTCCGGCGCCGCGCGCCGCACCTTCCTGTTCCGCTGCCTGCGGGCCCTCGACGAGCAGCTGGGCGGCCGGTTGCTGGTGCTGCGCGGCGAACCCGAGCGGGTGCTGCCGGAGCTCGTCCGGAAGGTCGGTGCCGACGAGGTCCACGTCTCCGCCGACACCGGCCCGTACGGCCGCGCCCGCGACGAGCGGGTCCGCGCGGCGCTCGACGTCGAGCTGGTCGAGACCGGTTCCCCGTACGCGATCACCCCGGGCCGCGTCGTCAAGGGCGACGGCACGCCCTACCGGGTGTTCACCCCGTTCTCCCGCGCCTGGGCTGATCACGGGTACCCGCGCCCGGCCGGGACGAGCGCCGCCGAGGTGGACTGGCTGCTGCCGGACGACGCGGGCGCGGTGCCGATCCCCGAGGACGAGGACCTGGGCGGGTTGGTGCTGCCGCCCGCGGGCGAGGAGGCCGCGCTGCGGCGCTGGGCGGAGTTCCGCGACTCGCTGAACGACTACGACCGGGACCGCGACCGCCCGGACCACGACGGCACCAGCCGGATGTCGCCCTACCTGCGCTGGGGCTGCGCGCACCCCCGCACGCTGCTGGCAGATCTGGCCGGGCGGCGCGGCGACGGGGCGCGCAGCTACCGCAACGAGCTCGTCTTCCGGGAGTTCTACGCCGACGTGCTCTGGAACTGGCCGGAGAGCGCGCGGCGGAACTTCGACACCCGGTTCGACCGGATGCGCCTGGACACCGGCGCCGAAGCCTGGTCGCGGTTCGAGGACTGGTGCGCGGGTCGCACCGGGTTCCCGATCGTCGACGCGGGGATGCGGCAGCTGCTGAGCACCGGCTGGATGCACAACCGGGTGCGGATGGTGGTGGCGAGCTTCCTGGTCAAGGACCTGCACCTGCCGTGGTGGTGGGGCGCGCGGCACTTCATGAGCCACCTCGTCGACGGCGATCTCGCCTCCAACCAGCACGGCTGGCAGTGGGCGGCGGGGACGGGCACCGACGCCGCGCCGTACTTCCGGATCTTCAACCCGATCACCCAGGGCACCCGCTTCGACCCGGACGGCTCCTACGTCCGGACCTACGTCCCGGAGCTGCGGAACCTCGACGCGAAGCACACCCACCAGCCGTGGAAGCTCCCGGACGGGCCGCCGAACGGCTACCCCGGCCCGATCGTGGAGCACTCGGTGGAGCGGCAGGAGTCCCTGGCCCGCTACGGCGAGATCAAGGGATGAACCGCCAGCAGGCGAACGGCCCGCGCGGCTGAGTCGCCGCGGCCGGAGGACGAGCCGCGGGGCCGGGGGCGCTCGGCGGGCGGGATCAGCGGAACGGCCCACGACCGGACGAGGTCGTGGGCCGTTCCGCGCGCCGGTGGTTCAGTCGCCGCGGCGGATCGGGCCGAGGATCTCCCGCTCCTTCGGCGCGGTCACCAGGGTCAGCGGCATCCACAGCGAGTCGCCCAGCGCGATCACGCCGTCGTCCGGGATCTGGGTGAGCTGCTGGATCAGGTTCTGCCGCTGGGGCGCGTCGAAGTACCAGAACCGCGCCGCGAGCTGAGCCTGCTGCGGGGGCAGCCGCTGGAGCAGGATCAGGTCCGCGGTGTTCGTGGCCGTTCCGCTGCCCGCCTGCGGGTGCAGGTACGGCAGCACGTACATCGTGGTCTGCCAGGCGCTGCGCGGCGGGAACATCTCCTGGGGGACCGCCCCGCCGTCGTGCACGATCAGCAGCGGCGAGTCCTCGGTGGCCCGAGGCGTGTCGTACGGCGCGAGCTTGCGGGTCTGCACCACCGGAGCGGGTTGCCCCGCCGGGGTGCGCCCGGCGGCCCGCTCCAGCACCCGCCACGCGGCGGGGCGCCCGGTCACGATGTGCACCCAGGCGCCGGTGGCGATGGCGCGCAGCGCGATCTGCCGCGCCAGGTACAGCCCGCCGACCGTGACCATGCGGGTCGGTTCGGGACGCAGGATCGAGGCGGTCATCGGCGTGTTCGCCTTGCGGTCCGCCCCGATGATCATCCCGCCGCGGTCGCCGGGCGGGCTGACGAGGTCGAGCATCTCCGGGCGCACCTGGAACTCCGGCGCGGTGCCTGCCCCGGTGCCGGGGGTGTCGAGGGTCCGGGTCCGGCTCATGCCGCACCTCCGAGGGGCAGCGTTCCGGTCAGGCCCGCCAGCTGCATCCCGCGCAGCGGGGTCAGGGTCAGGTCGAGCTTGTTGCTGAGCGTCCGCAGCTGCTTGTCGGCGGTGCTCAGCGCCTCCGGGGTGAGCGCGCTGATCCGCACCAGCCCGCGCAGCCCGACCTCACCGTCCTCACCGGACGGAGCGATGGACAGCGCGATGCTGGTGGAGCGACCCCGCACCCCGGTGAGCGCGTTGATGCTGTCGCTCATGTGGTTCGGCCAGCCGGTGATCGCGTAGCTGGAGTGGCTGTAGTTGTCGGCGGTGACCCCGCTCCAGCGCTCCTTCAGCCCGATCGGCCGCTGGGTGCCGAGCGCGTCCTGCAGCTCGGCGGAAGCGATGCCCGCGCCCAGCAGCTCGTCCGGGTCCAGCGCGCGGGTCGCGATGCCCCGGCTTTCGAGGGCGTTGCGCACCCGGGACAGCGCACCGATCAGCGCCCGGTGCGCGCCGATCACGCCACCGCCGCGTTCGCCGACGGCCTTGGCGCAGGTCTGCGGGTCCAGCCGGACGGCGACCCAGGTGGTGCGGCGGGCCGCGGCGGTGGTCTTGCCCATCAGCTCCAGGTAGGAGTTCAGCGCGGGGGAGTCGGGCATCAGCGCGGCGCTGCCCGGGTAGCAGTGCCAGATGACCTGGATCGCGTCGAGCACGACCCCGCGGTCCTCCAGGCAGGTGGTGAGCACGCCCAGCGGCAGGTTCGGCGCGCTGTCCGCCGGGTTGATCAGCGACGGCGTCGGGTCGACCATGAGCACCGCGGTCCACTTCCCGTTGTGCCAGGCCAATCCGACGGGGTTGCGGTCGTGGTCCTGGCCGCGCGCGACGACGAGGTCCTCGACCAGGATCCGCAGCAGCGCGACCCGGTGGTTCTCGTCGGGGCCGATGATGCCGTCACCGTTCTTGTCCACGGCGAGCTCCCCGGCGTCGGTGTTCGGCGGCACCGAGCGGCGGACGTGCGAGCGGGTCCGGTAGTCCACGACGAGCCCGAACCACTGGGTGAACCAGCGGCCGCGCCTGCGGAGCAGCGCGATGATCAGCGCGAACGCGGCGATCCCGGCGGCCACCGGCCACAGCATCTCGTTGAGCAGCACGAGGACCAGGCCGATCGCCAGCCCCACCTCGATCACGACGATGTTGGCCACCGGCATCGGCCCCAGGCTCGCTCCGAGGGTGCGCCGCCGCGCTCGGATGCGCGTGCGGGCACCGCTGGTACCGGAGGCGTTCGGTTGGGCCGGATGTTGCGTGCTGACGGACATCCGTTCGGTCTCTTCCCCTCGCAGGCAGTGCGCACGCGGCAGGTGCGCAAACCAGGTCGTTCGGCAGCCGATCTCAGAGAATGCGGAAGGGTTCCGTCGAACCGGACCCGTGCGACGCGCCTCTGCGGCTATCCTGCGGAACCGTACCTCGGACGGGAGAGCTGTAGGCGAAGAATGGCATCAACACCCACAACGAAGTCACAGGTTCAGGCGTACCAGTTCGTCCTTCGCCGCATGGAATCGGCACTGGTGCGCAAAGACGCGGTGATGCTGCACGACCCGATGGGGTCGCACAAGCGCGCCACCGTCACCGGCGCCATCCTCGCTTGCATCGGACTGATCGGTTTTCTGGTCTGGGGACTGTTCGGGGGCAAGGGTTCCGTGCCGGAGCCCGGGTCCATCGTCGTCGGCAAGGAGAGCGGAAGCGTCTACGTCGTCACGGCCGACGACGCGGCGCAGAAGCGGCTCATCCCGATGCTGAACATGGCCTCGGCGAAGCTGCTCGTGATGGCGCAGACCCAGGGCGGTGCGGGCGGCCAGGCGGTGCCGACGACGACGGTGAAGGAGTCGGCGCTCGCGGAGTACCCGCGCGGCCCGCGCACCGGGATGGTCAACGCGCCCAACTACCTGCCGGATCCCACCAACATCGCCGAGCCCGCGTGGGCGATCTGCGACGTCGGCCAGGTGCGGGACAACCTCGACGTCGCGCGGGCCGAGCGCGCGACCGAGGTGGAGACCACCGTCATCGGCGGCGACCCGAACCACGGCGTCGAGCTGCGGCCGGACCAGTCGCTGTTCGTCCAGGACCAGAGCTCCGGCCAGGAGTACCTCATCTACCGGGTGGAGGACTCCGACCGCCCGCACACCAAGGCGGTCAAGGCCAGGGTGGACCGTTCCGAGCAGGCCGTGATGGACATCTACCGGCTGAGCGGGCAGACGCCCCGCACGATCAGCACCAACATGCTGAACTCGGTGCCGGACGCGCCGCCGCTGACCATTCCGGACGCCCCCGCCGGCTCGGTCGACTACATGCTGAACCCGTACGAATCCGGGGACGTGGTCCGCCAGACCGTCGCGGGTCAGCCGGACCAGTTCTACGCGCTGCTGCCCGAGGGCAAGCAGCGGATCAGCCAGGGCGCGGCCGCCGTGCTGCACGCCAGCAAGCGCGGCAGCCAGGAGATCCCGAACTCCACCGGGACCATCACCCGCGCGCCGGACGCCGAGAACCAGCACCTCGACCTGGACTCGTTCCCGCTCGCGGTGCCGGAGCCGGTGTCCTTCCGGGAATCCGCGACGTCC
The DNA here is from genome assembly GCF_047200635.1 of Saccharopolyspora antibiotica. NCBI lineage: Bacteria > Bacillati > Actinomycetota > Actinomycetes > Pseudonocardiales > Pseudonocardiaceae > Saccharopolyspora > Saccharopolyspora antibiotica. Next base: position 204,011 of record NZ_JBJZOI010000005.1, read on the forward strand.
TGCGTGAGCTGGCGCAACATCAGCGGCGAGCACCACGTCACCGTCACCGTCAACCGGGAGAGCCCGGCGAAGGTGGCTCCGGTGAAGCTGGCGCAGCACGACGGCACCGGCCCGAAGGTGGACTACTTCTACATGCCCGCCGGCAAGGCCGCGGTGGTGCGCGGGGTGTCCAACGAGGCCGGCGCGGACTCGGGGCCGATCTACCTGGTCTCGGACCAGGGCGTGATCTACGGGATCAAGGACGCCGCGACCGCGCAGGGGCTCGGCGTGATCAACAATCCGCTGGGGATCAAGGCCGGTCCTTCGGGGATCATGCGCTCGTTGCCGAAGGGCGACCTGCTGGATCCGGCGCAGGCGAGCTACGTCTACGACTCCGTCCCGGTGCCGCCGGGCGGGGTGAACCGGCCGCCGCCGAACCCGCAGGCCCAGCAGCAGTCGGGGAGTTCCGCTTCCGACGGCTGATCGGGGAACCGACGAGGTCGCACGACCGTCCCAGGGACGGTGCATCCGCCCGCCGATCCACCGGATCGGCGGGCGGATCGCTTTCCGGGCGGAGGACGTGCTGGGCGACTGGGGAGGTGCCGGATGTCGGGGATCCGGGTGGAGGTGGACCGGCTGGCGGTGAGCGCGGAGGCGCTGCGCGCGGCCGGTGCGGAGTTCGAGGCCGCCGGGCGCGCGATGGCCGACGTGCCCGCCGGCCCCGCGTGGGCCGAGGGGGCGCTGGAGCCCTGCGAGCGGCTGGCGGCGGTGCTGGGCGAGCGGATCTTCGGCACCGCGCACGCCGTGCTCGGTTCCGGTGCCGAGCTCGCGGCCGTGGTCGAGCGGCACGCCGCCGAGGACGAGCGCCACGCCGCGGACCTGGCGCGCGGGGAGGGCTCGTGATGGCGGACTCCGAGGACCTGCTCCAGTCCAACGACCTGCGCAGCATCCGCGCGGAGGTGGCGGCGGAGGCGGCCGGGGCGGCGCCCGTCGAGGTGGCCGGTCCGGCAGCGGCGCCGCCGGAACCGCCCGAGGCGCCGCCGCTGATCGCCGGTCAGGACGTGGCCGTGCAGCTGGACTTCCTGCGCGAGGCGGTCGAGGTCCTGGAGGTGCCCGACCCGATCGGTCCCGCGTTCGCCCTGGCCGCCGACGACGGGCGCGAGGTGGCCGGCGCGGCGGCGTCCTGGCGCGCGATCGCCGAGGCCCTGCGCCCCGCCGCGTCCGTCGTGGAGTCCGAGGCCGCGGCGGTCGAATCGGCCTGGGACGGCCGGGACTCGGACGCCTTCGCCGATCGGTTGCGCGAGGTCGGTGCGCGCGGCGCGGAACTCGCCGCGGCGGTCGCGGACCTGGCGGAGTCGCTGGAGGCGGCGGCGGGGGAGCTGCGCGGGCTGGCCCGCGAGATGCGCGAGCTGATCGCGGGCGTCGCCGAGCCGGTGTGCGCGGCCCTGCAACGCTCCGAACCGGACCTGGCGGCGGCCCGCGAGCACCTGATGCGCGCCCGCCGTCCGGCGGCGGGACTGGCGGAGTCCGCCGAGGAGGTGCTGGCGGGAGTGGCCCGGCGCTGCGCCGACCTGGAGCAGCGGCTGCCCCCGGCGCCCGCCGCGATCCCGGCCCCGGCGAGCGGCACTCCGCTGCGGACCGAGCTGGTGGCCGGGGGACCGGCCCAGGTCACCACCGCGCAGGCCGAGCAGGAACCGGACTCCGAGGAGAGCTCCGCGACCTCGACCGGAGCGGCGGTGGTGGGCGGCGGCATGGCCGGTGGGATGCTGCCGATGGCGGGCATGGCCGCGATGGGCCGCGCCGGAGGTTCCGCCCGAGACCGCCGCAAGAAGCCCCGCGCGGGCGCCAGCACCGACGACCTCTTCGGCGCCCCGGCTCCTGCCGTCGATCCCGTTCTCGGTGACGCGGGGAAGAAGTCCGAGGGCTCCGGGAAGCCCGGTGAGGCGAAGGATCAGCGCTCGTAGTGCGAAGAACCTCGCTCACCGGGCGGTGGGCGAGGTCCGACGGCGGTCGAGGTCAGCGGAGTTCGTCCCGCTTGATCGCCGCGACGAAGGCGGTGATGGTGCGGTGGCTCAGCGCCAACGACGGTCCGTGCGGGTCCTTGCTGTCGCGGATGCCGAGCCAGGAACGATCCCGCGCTCCGAGCTCGACGCAGTTGTTCAGCCCGCCACTGCTACGACTGCTCCTGCGCCAGCTGACACGGTCCGCGTCCGGTGTCGTCATGTCGCTTCCCCACTCGGCAGTTCACTGATCGCCCTATCGAGCAGTCCCAGTGTCTCACGCTGACCGAGCGCAGCGATCTGAAGCCTTTCGGCGACAAGCTCGTACACCTTCACGTGTTGGGGCCCGTCCAGGCAGTCGGCCCGCGTCAGATCTTCCAGGTAGGCGTAGGTGAACGCGGCGTCCTCCAGCTGCATCCGGAGCAAGGAGAACGACGTGCCGAGCGCGGCGTGTTCGCCCGACCGGAACGGCAGGATCTGCAGTGTCACGTGCGGCAGAATCGCGACGTCGCGCAGCTGAGTCAGCTGATCGCGAAGCACGACGGGTCCGCCGATCTCCCGCCGCAGCGCTGCTTCTCCGAGGATGATGCTGATCTGGGGCGGGTTCGGCCTGTTGATGACCTGCTGTCGTCGCAACCGCGCCTTGACCGTTTGCTCGATGTCCGCGGTGGCGACCACCACCGAGGTGGAGACCACGGCTCGGGCGTACTCCTCGGTTTGAACGAGTCCCGGAACGAGCTCCGCGTCCCACATCGTCAACGCATCGGCGTCGTACTCCAGACCGAGGTACTGCCTCGTCCAGTCGGGAACTTTGCCGAAGCTCCCGCGCTTGCGCGCCTGGTGGGCGAGATCGTGAACGCGATCGACATCTGCGCTGGCGAGGTCGAACAAGCTCAGGAGCTCGTTGATCTCCGCCGTCTGCAAGGTGGCTTGGCCTTGCTCGATCCGGCTGATCTTGCTCCCGGTCCATCCGGTCCGCTTGCCGAGCTCTTCCCGGGTCACGCCTGCGGCGTCGCGGAGCTGTCGGAGTTCCCGGCCTAGAAGCAGGCGGCAGACCGCCGGGCTCGGTGCGTTCATGGGTGCCAATCTTGCCCCCTTCGACTGGGACGGTCCCATCACTTGATCGAGTTATTGCAACCTGAAATTCAAGTTGAAATGCTTTGAGCAAGTCGGGTTGAGTTGATCGGCAAGTAGTACCAGATCCGTACGTGCCGCCCTGATCAGGGAGTTCTCATGTCAGCGCAAGAGCGGGCGCTCGCCCCGCGAGGAACATCCACCGGCACCGCAGCGGGCCGCGCTCCCGTCCCCGTCCGATACCGGGCGGGGGTGGTGGGGGAGGCGTCGCGGGTGGTGCACCAGGCGGTCCGCGCGGAGCCGGTCTTCCAGGCGAGGTGCGGAAGAGCGCTGCCGGTGGAGCTCGTGGAGGTGGAGGCGCGCGGAGCGCCGTGCGCGCGGTGCGTGGCGCTGGCGTCGCTGAACCTCCCGGCCGCCGATCGGCCCGTGGTGGAGCTGGGATGAGCCCCGACGCGCTGGTGTGGGCGGCGACGGCCGGTGGGCGGTGGCGGGTGGACCGGCGCTGGCACCTGGTGCGGCGAGCCGCCGGGGGCGCGCTGCCGTCCCGCTGCGGGATCTACGTCTACGGCCCGCTGCACGTCCGCCGGAACGCCTCGGCACCGGCCGAGGCCCGCTTCGACGGGCTGTGCGAGACCTGCGCGGCGGCAGCCGGGATCGAGCGGCCCGGCTCCGCGCTCTCGCTGCGCGAACTGGTCGGTGCGCGACAGGCGTTGCTGGCGCAGGGGTCCGGCGCGCGGTCACCTCGATGGCCCGCGGCCGACCCGGACGACGGGTGGGCGCGGCACCGCGCCCGCGCCGCGTGAGGAAGCCCGGCCAGCCGAACGACTTCCCGACTCGGTCCGCCCTCCCGAACCCCGACCGGGAGCGGATCGACGCTCGGCCGGGCGCGGCTCCCCCTCCCCCGCCGCGCCCGGCCGGGCACCCGGCCGACCGAGGTGGCCCGACCGCGGCAGTCAGGTGCTGCCCCCGACGAAGCGGAGCCCGGTGGGCCGTGGCTCCACCGGGCTCCGCGTTCGCGTCGGTCAGTCCTCGTGGTTCCCCGCTCGGCGGGAGCGGACCGTGCGGACGGCGTTGATCAGGAAGGCGGTGAACAGCACCGCGCAGATCCCGCCGATGGCACCGCCGAACGCGATGGTCAGCGCGGGCCAGTCGGTCTGCGGGATCACGTCCGCGCTCAGCCGCGCGGGCTTGGCGGGGGCCGGCTGCTTGCCGTGCTCGGCGGGCACGATGTCGCTCAGCGCCGCCATCGGGTCGATCATGCCGTGGCCGACGATGTCGTTGCGGCCGCCGGGACCGCCGGGGCTCAGCGAGGTGTTCTTGATCCGGTCCATGACCTCGTCGGCGCTGAGGTCCGGGTACTTCTGCTTGATCAGCGCGGCTAAGCCGGAGACGTAGGGGGCGGCGAAGCTGGTGCCCTGGATCGGGCCCGGCTCGCCCTGCGGGCCCGAGGCGATCTGGTTGACCACGCCGGTGCCGCCGACTCCCGGATCCACCGAGGTCAGGTTCTCGCCGGGCGCGGCCACGTCCACCCACGGGCCGGGGACGGTGAACTCCGAGGGATTGCCCTGCTCGCCGATCGAGGCCACCGTGAGCACGTCGTCGTCGAACCACGCGGGCAGCACGGCCGTCGTCGGGCTGCCGACCGGGTTCTTCTGGCAGCTGTCCTGGGTGTTGCCCGCCGCCGCGACGACGACCACGCCCGCCTCGCGGGCGTTGCGCACCGCGTTCTGCAGCGCGCGGTTGTACGGGTCCGCCGGGTTCGCCGCGGCCGCGATCGGCTGGCACGACGACTGCGAGATGTTGATGACCGTGGCGCCGTTGTCGACCGCGTACTGCACGGCCTGCGCCATCGTCTGCGTGTCGCCGATCGTCCGCCCGGACTGCTCGTCCTCCCACAGCGACGAGGACTGCCGGATGGACATCAGCGAGCTGCCCGGGGCGATCCCGACGAAACCGGTGTCCGGGCTGGGCTGCGCGGCGATGATCCCGGCGACGATCGTGCCGTGGCCGTCGCAGTCCCTGTCCGCGCCGCCGTCCGGCACGCTCGACCCGCCGCCCGCGTTCACCGCGGGCAGCCGGGGCTGACCGCCGTTGACGCCGGTGTCGATCACCGCGATGGTCTGCCCGGCCCCGGTGAGCGCCTGGCCGGTCTCGGGGACCGTCTGCCCGTGCGCGCGCTCGAAGCCCAGCGCGAGCTGGGACCAGGGCTTCTCCTCGACGATCGCCGAACCCCGCGCGCCCTGCATGCAGCCCTGCTTCTGCGCGTAGGGCTTCGGGCTCAGCGGCACTCCGGGCACGCCGATCGGCACGAACTCCGGCGGTCCGAGGGTCTGCGCCGCGGCGGGCAGCGAGGGTCCGCTGAGGACGGCGGCACCGGCGGCGGCGCCGAGCACGAGCAGCCGGGCGGGAAAGCGGAAGCGCATCGGGATAGCCCTCAGAACGAGATGTTCAGATCGCGGATGGTCATGTAGAGGTCCATCACGCCCAGCGCCAGCGGCAGCACCAGGGCGATCAGCACCGCCTCCAGGATGTCCACCATGCGGCGCTGCACCGGGGAGAACCGGCGGTTCGGGAACACCACGCCGAACACCAGCGCGGCCACGCCCAGCACCAGCATCGGCGGGAACACCCACGCCACCGCCAGCGGCGTCAGCGCGGTCTGCACCAGCAGCCCGGCGGCCACGCCGACCGCCGCCAGCAAGCCGTTGAGCAGCAGCGCGACGGCCTGGCTGCCGTTGGCGTAGTTGCGCCCGCGCAGCAGCAGCACCGCCGAGACGACGAACGCGAACAGCGCGCCCCAGACCCCGCCGCCGGGCAGCGTGATCGCCAGGATCGCGCCGAGCGCGGCCGTCAGCCCGCAGCCGATGATGAGGCCCGTCATGTACTGGTGCGCCAGGCCGGTGCGGCGCTCGATCATCCGGTAGTCCGGGAAGCCCTCGTCCTCCTTGAGGTCGTCGGCGTTGCCCGGCACGTGCGGCAGCGGCAGCTTGGCCAGCTGGATCGTCAGCCGCGGCAGCAGCGAGATCCCGGCGAGCCCGACCGCGCCCGCGCCCGCCGCGACCCCGGCCGCGCTCGCCCCGCTGGGCAGCAGCAGGGTGGCGATGAACGCCAGCACCGCGAAGGCGGACATCGTGGCCGCCGCGATGAAGGTGACCACCCCGGTCCCGATCACCATGAGCGAGATCGAGGCGAAGATCAGCACCAGCGCGGACGCCAGCAGCAGCCCGGGGCGCAGGTCGTCGCTCGGCACCGCGTTCAACCCCGCCACGAACGCCATCGGCAGCCCGCCCGCCCCGGCGATCACGGTCCCGGTGGTGGCGGCGCCGTGGGCGCGGGTGACCACCGAGCCGATGCCGGTCGCGAACACGGCGACCACGAGCGCGATCGCGGCGGTCACGATCTGGTAGGGGAGAGTGCCGAACTGGCCGGCCAGGCCCAGCGAGGTCGCGGCCGCCGTCAGCCCGAGGACGCCCGCGGTGTGCCCGATCTTCGCCGCCGTCTCCTTAGTCCACGGCCGGTAGCTGCCCGGCTCCGCTTCGGCGAGCGCGTCGACCACGTCGTCGTACAGCGGCGGCGGCGGGTTGTCCGAGCGGCGGCGCAGCTGGAGCAGGTCACCGTCCACGATGCCCAGGGAGGCGAGCGTCTGGCTGTTGTCCAGCGGCTCGTCGCCGAGCTTGGCCAGGCACCAGCCGCCGTGCCGCGAACCGCCGTCGCTGCTGCCCTCCCGGGCCATGTCCAGCAGCATCGGCAGCAAGTCCGCCACCGCGACGTCGGCGGGCAGCGCCAGGTCGATGCGAGTGTTCGGCGCCACCACTGTCACGCGGCTGAACACCGTGGTCCCGGTTGCCACTGAGGCCCCCTACTTCCTGAGTCCGTGCACTTGGGTCCTTCTGCGCCTCGATCCGGACGACGCGGGTTTTCTCGCCGAAAGCGGCCCGCCCGGCCGGAGAGCGCCCCTAGTATGGCCGCACCGGCCGCGCAGGGGTGAAGGGTTTGGCCGAACTCGTGCCAACGGCTTCGCATCCGGTCGATCACGGGTGGGCCGGAAGGTTCGGGCCCTGCTGACGGCGGTCAGCGGACGGTACAGAATGCCGCCTGCGGGAGTGGGGCATCGCGATTCCGACCCCAGCCGCTCCACATTGCTACGACAGGAAAGGTTGCTGCCTCCGGTGAGCACGCTGCCGTTCAAGCGATTGCCGCGCATGGCCGCTCCGAGGCCTCCTGGTGGGGAGGTGCACCTCGAACCGCCACCCGAGATCCCGCGGGTGATCCCGGGCAACGTCGTTCAGAAGGTGTTGCCGGGCGTCATGATCGTCGCATCCCTCGGGATGATGGTCTTCATGCTTCAGCGGGCGAGGGACAACCCGATGATGATGATGATGCCGATGATGATGCTGGTCTCGACCTTCGGGATGATGGCCGGCGGCGGCAAGGACGGCGGCCAGAAGAAGGCCGAGATGAACGAGGACCGCAAGGACTACCTGCGCTACCTCGGCCAGATGCGCGACCGGGCCCGCGAGGCCGCCGACGAGCAGCGCCTCGCGCGGGAGTGGGTGCACCCCGACCCGCAGACGCTGTGGTCGGTCGCGGCCAACGGCACTCGGCGCATGTGGGAGCGGCGCCAGAACGACAACGACTTCTGCCAGGTCCGCGTCGGCCGCGGCTCGCAGCGGCTGGAGACCCGGCTGGTCCCGCCGCAGACCGGTCCCGTCGACGAGCTGGAGCCGATCACCACCCTGGCGCTGCGCCGCTTCGTGCGCGCCCACTCGCTGGTGTCGGAGCTGCCGATCGCGACCTCGCTGCGCGGCTTCGCCGTGGTCGGCCTGCAGGGGGACCGCGCGCTCACCCGCGGACTCGCGCGGGCGATGCTGGCCCAGCTGGCGACCTTCCACTCCCCGAACGACGTGCTCATCGCCGTCGCCTCCAGCGGTCGCTCCCGGGTGGAGTGGGACTGGGTGAAGTGGCTGCCGCACGCGCAGCACCCGACCGAGACCGACGGCATCGGCCCGATGCGGCTGATGTCCGGTTCGCTGTGGGGTCTGGAGGAGATGCTCGACGAGCAGCTCGCCGACCGGCCCCGCTTCCAGCGCAACGCGCCCCCGCCGGAGGGCCAGCCGCACATCGTGATCGTGCTGGACGACGCCGAGATCAGCCGCGAGGAGCAGCTGATCGTGGAGAACGGCCTCGCGGGCGTGACGATCATCGACCTGTCCGACGTGCTCGGGAAGCTGGCCGAGCGCCGGGGGATGCGCATCGCGGTCGAGGCCGACCGCATCGGCGCGCGCGGCCAGAACAGCGTGGAGTGGTTCGGCGAACCGGACTGGCTGAGCAAGGAGGAGGCCACCTCGCTGGCCCGCCTGCTGGCCCCGTACCGCCTCGCGGCGGGTCCGGCCGCCGTCGAGGACAGCGGCGGGTTCGAGCCGCTGACCACGCAGCTCAACTACATCGAGCAGCTCGGCCTCGCCGGCGACCCCGTCACCTTCGACCTCAACGAGGCCTGGCGGCCCCGGTCCCGCGACGACCTGTACCGCGTCGCGATCGGCCCCGGCGAGCAGGGCGAGATCGTCCACCTGGACATCAAGGAGACCGCCTCGGCGGGCATGGGCCCGCACGGCCTGTGCATCGGCGCGACCGGTTCCGGCAAGTCCGAGTTCCTGCGCACCATCGTGCTCGGCCTGATGGCCACGCACTCCTCCTCGATGCTCAACTTCGTGCTCGTCGACTTCAAGGGCGGCGCGACGTTCAACGGTTTCGAGACCGCGCCGCACGTCTCGGCGAGCATCTCGAACCTCGGTGACGACTCCACCCTGGTCGACCGGATGCAGGACGCGCTGGCGGGGGAGACCAACCGCCGCCAGGAGGTGCTGGACAAGGCGAAGGCCAAGAACGTCTGGGACTACCGCAAGCTGCACGAGGCCGGGGACGCCAACGCGCAGGAGCCGCTGCCCGCGCTGTTCGTGGTCATCGACGAGTTCGGCGAGCTGCTGCAGGAGAAGCCCGAGTTCGCCGACCTCTTCGGCAAGATCGGCCGCGTCGGCCGGTCGTTGCAGGTGCACCTGCTGCTCGCCTCGCAGCGGCTGGAGGAGGGCAAGCTGCGCGGCCTGGACGCGCACCTGTCCTACCGGATCGGCCTGAAGACCTTCAACGCCGCCGAGTCCCGCGCGGCCATCGGCATCCCGGACGCCTCCGACCTGCCGTCCAGCGGCGGTCACGGCTACCTCAAGCACCCGGAGGGCATGGAGCGCTTCCGCGCCTCCTACGTCTCCGGGTACCTGCACCAGACCAGCGGGCGGCGCCCGATGGGCCAGGCCGCCTCGCCGGTGACCGGGGAGCGGCGCCCGCGCTTCTTCATCCCGGACCACGTGGAGAAGCCCCCGGAGCCCGAGGTCCCGGTGGTCGAGGAGGAACCGGTGCCGGAGCGGGAGGTCACCGCTCCCACCGACTTCCAGCTGGTGATCCAGAAGGTCGAGGGCGCCGGGCCGCCCGCGCACTCCGTGTGGCTGCCGCCGCTGGACGCGCCGTCCACCCTGGACACCCTGCTGCCGCCGCTGCAGGCCACCGACGACCGCGGCTACAGCGCGGTCGGGTTCGCGGGCAGCGGGCGGCTGGAGGTCCCGATCGGCCTCATCGACGTGCCGTACCACCAGCGGCAGGACTCGCTGCTGCTGCGCTTCGCGAACGGCTCCGAGGGCAACGGCGCCGTGGTCGGCGGGCCGCAGTCCGGCAAGTCGAACCTGCTGCGGACGCTGATCTCCTCGATGGCGCTCACGCACACCCCGCAGGAGGTGCAGTTCTACTGCATCGACCTCGGTGGTGGCTCGCTCGGCGCGCTGCGGAACCTGCCGCACGTCGGTGCCTACGGCAACCGCCGCGACCTGGACACGGTGCGCCGGACGGTCGCCGAGATCAAGGCGCTGCTGGCCGCGCGCGAAGGCCGGTTCCAGGAGGCGGGCATCGACTCGATGGCCGACTTCCGCAACCGCAAGCGGCGCGGGGAGATCAGCAACGACCCGTACGGGGACGTCTTCCTCGTCATCGACGGCTGGGAGGCGTTCCGCGCCGAACCCGAGCTGGAGACGCTGGAGCCGGAGATCAACAACCTGGTCCAGCAGGGCCTGACCTACGGCGTCCACGTGTTCCTCGCCGCGAACCGGTGGGCGGGGATCCGTCCGCAGCTCAAGGACGCCCTGGGCACCCGCATGGAGCTGCGGCTCGGCGACCCCGGCGAGTCCGAGTTCGACCGCAAGATCGCCAAGATCGTCCCGGCGGGCCGGCCGGGCCGAGGGCTGCACTCGACGCGGCTGCACTTCCTCATCGGACTGCCCCGGGTGGACAGCGAGAAGCTGGACGAGCGGGTCAAGGCCGAGCAGGCGCGGGCGAAGGCCGTGGCCGACCACGCCGCGGCCAACAACCAGTCCGAACCGCCCGAGGCGACCCCGCGGCCGAAGTGGGAGCTCTACAACGAGGACCTCGCCGAGGGCGTCGGCGACCTGGTCAACCGGATCAAGAGCTCCTGGAAGGGCAGGCCGGCGCCCCAGGTCCGGCTGCTCCCGGACCTGCTGCCGTTCGAGCAGCTGCCGCAGCCGCAGCAGCAGCCCCACCCGAAGCTGGTGCCGATCGGCATCAACGAGGACGGGCTCAACCCGGTCTACCTCGACTTCAAGGCGGAACCGCACTTCTACGCCTTCGGCGAGCGCGAAGCCGGCAAGACCGCGCTGCTGCGCACGATCGTCAAGGGCATCACCAGCCGGTACACCCGCGAGGAAGCGCTGATCCTCATGGTCGACGTGCGGCGCACCATGCTCGGCGTCGTGCCCGACACGCACCTGATGGAGTACTCGGTCAGCGTCGACCAGCTCAAGAGCAACGTGCGCGACGTGTGCGCGGCGCTCAAGAAGCGGTTGCCGACCCCGGACGTGACGCAGGAGCAGCTGCGCAACCGCTCCTGGTGGAAGGGCGCGGAGCTGTTCGTCGTGGTCGACGACTACGAGCTCATCTCGCCGCAGGGCAGCAACCCGCTCGCCCCGCTCGCCGAGTTCGTGGCGCAGGCCTCCGACGTCGGCCTGCACATGGTGATCGCCCGGAACTCGGGCAACGCCAGCCGCGCGCTCTACGAGCCGATCATCGGCAAGATGCGGGAGGTCTCGGCGCCCGGTCTCGCGATGAGCGCGAACAAGGACGACGGCCAGCTCGTCGGCAACGTCAAGTCGCGGCCGCTGCCCCCGGGCCGGGGGACGCTGGTCAGCCGTGCCCTCCGCGGCGGGCCGCAGCTGGTGCAGACGGCGTACCTGCCGCCGGAGTGATCGACGGCATTCGCTGAGGACCTCCCGCACCCGCGTGGTGCGGGAGGTTTTCGTCGCTCTCGGTGAATGACACGATCGAGCGAAGATCTTCGCCCGCGAGGCCGCTTAGGGTGTGGGCCATGTCGGATACTCCCCGAGCCAGAGCGCTGGGAAAGGAATTGCGGGCGGTTCGAGAGCAATCCGGTCTGACCTTGCGCCAGCTCGGTGTTCTGATCGGGTGTTCGGAAGCCAAGGTCAGCCGGATGGAGACGGCCCGACGTCGCCTGGCGCCGAATTCCGTGCGGGCATTCCTGGACGCCGTGGACGTGCGCGGCGCGAACCGGACCCGGTTGTTGCGGCTCGCCTACGACATCGACGAACCGGTGTGGTGCGAATCGGGCGGCGGACTGCCCGCGCAACTCACCGAACTCATCGAAGCGGAAAGCCGCGCCGTGTCCATCACCGAGGTCTCGGAAGTCCTCGTCCCCGGATTGCTGCAGATTCCGGACTACACCCGCCCGCTGTTCCGGGCGGCGGACGTGCCCGCCGACCAGGTGGACCCGAGGATCACGGCGCGGCTGGCCCGGCAGCGGATCCTGCACGGCCCGGAACCGACCCGGTACCAGGTGCTGCTGGACGAGGCGGCGCTCTGCCGGCCGGTGGGCGGACCTGCGGCGATGGCCGCTCAGCTGCGCAGCGTGGTGACCTCCTGCGACTCGCCGAACATCACCGTCCAGGTGATTCCCTTCACGGCGGGCGCGCACACCGGGCTCGACGGTCCCTTCCTGCTGCTGGAGTTCCCGCGGAGCAGGCCGCTGGTCCACCTGGAGCAGCGCCGGTGCGGCGCGTTCCTGGATGACCCGGACGACGTAACGCCCTTCCAACAGGCTCGTTCTAGGCTGTGCCGGGCCGCGTTGAGCCCTAATTGTTCCCAGGAGCTCATCGCGGCATACGCGCGCAGGTACGAGTCCGGGGAGGAAACCAACCATGGGGAAGGGGAAATGGCGGAAATCGAGTTACAGCGCTAGCCAATCGGCGTGCGTGGAGGTGGGTTCTCTCGCGATGCGGGTCGACGTCCGCGATTCCAAGGATCGGTCGGCCGTCCTGCGCTTCCAACCCGAGCAGTGGCGGACGTTCGTCGCCGAGCTCAAGCATTCCGACTGAGCGTCCGCGCCATCGGCGTGACCGGAGCGCGCCGCCGGAGCAACCGGGGAACGCGGTCCCGGGCCCGGCCGCGCGAGACGCGAGCGAGTGAGGGGACTCCCCGTCCGAAGTCAAGGATCACCCCCGAAAGCCACCCGATCGAGGGCAGACTGTTGAACTGGGCGCACCCCCGGCCTCTAGGGTGCTCGGGGGTTTCGGGATCACGGTCCGGCCCGCGCGAACCGTTCGGGGGAATTCGGGTTCGGGTGCGGTTCGTCCTGCCGCGCAGGCGGGCCCGGCGAAGACACCGTCGCGACCCCGCGGTGGTGGCGAAGGAGTAGTTGGTGTCCCTGCACGTCTCGGTCGACTTCGGCACCTCCAGCACCTGCACGGTGGTGTCCGTCGGCGGCGGTGAACCGCAGGTGGTGGTCGTCGACGGGCAGCCGCTGGTGCCCTCCGCGGTGTTCGCCGCGGCCGACGGCACGCTGTTCGTCGGCCACGAGGCGGAGCGCCAGGCCGCGGTCGACCCCTCCCGGTTCGAACCGCATCCCAAGCGCCGCATCGACGAAGGCGAGCTGCTGCTGGGCGCGAGCGTGCTGCGCGTCGGCGACGTGGTGCGGGCGGTGTTGCAGCGCGCCGTCGGTGAGGCCCGGCGCTTCGCGGGCGGCGCGGTCGTGGACCTGCTGGTCCTCACCCACCCCGCCGACTGGGGCGCCGTCCGCGCGGGCGTGCTGCGCCAGGCCGCGGCCGGGCTGGCGAAGGAGCTCGTGCTCGTCCCCGAGCCGGTCGCCGCCGCCGTCTTCCACTCCGCCGGCCACGGGCTGCCGGACGGCGGCGCGCTGGCGGTGCTCGACCTCGGCGGGGGAACCGTCGACGCCAGCGTGGTCCGCAAGGAGGGCCACTCCTTCCGGGTGCTGGCGACCAAGGGCGACCCGCACTTCGGCGGCGCCGACGTCGACCAGGCGCTGCTGGAGCACATCGGATCCGTCGTGTCCGGGATGGACCCGGCGGCCTGGCACAAGCTCGTCGACGGCCGCGAGATGGCCGACCGCAGGCGGCGCCGGGTGCTGCGGCAGGACGTGCGGGGCGCCAAGGAAACGCTGTCCCGGCACGCCTACACCGACGTGCCGATGCCCCCGCCGTTCTCCGACGCGCACGTCACCCGCGCCGACCTGGAGCGGCTGATCGTCGCGCCGCTGGCCAGGGCGGCCGAGCTGGTCTCGGCGACCCTCCGCGAGGGCCAGGTCCCCCGGGAACGGCTGGCCGGGGTGTTCCTGGTCGGCGGTTCCAGCCGGATCCCGCTGGTGGCCCGGTTGATCCACGAGCGCACCGGGGTCCTGCCGACCACCTTGGACCAACCCGAGACCGTGGTCGCCCGCGGCGCGCTGCGGGCGGTGCGGCTCGACCCGGAGCGCACCGGTGGCCTCGCGCCCGCGGGGGGACACCGGGGCGGCGCCTCCCAGCCCACCGCGCACCACGCGCGGGCCGGTGGCCCGCGACCGCCGTGGGCGCCGCAACCCGTCCCGGCCGGTGACTCGCTCAGCCGCGCCTCCACCGTGGTCATCGGCGGCAGCGATCAGACTCGCCCGGTCTTCCACACGCCGGCGCCCGCGTCCTCCTCCTCGCGGCCCTGGCTGCTCGGCGCGGCGGTGGTGGCCGCCGTCGCGGTGGTGGCGGTCGTCTCGGTGCTGCTGGTGCGGGCCGGTGGAGGGCGGGCCGAGCAGGCGCCGCGGCACGTCGCCCAGTACGAGTACGCCTTCGACTACCCGGGCGGCTGGCGGCAGACCGGTGGTGACCCCGAGCTGTGGCAGACGATCGTCGCGCCGCGCACCGGCGGGGAGGACCTGGTGCTCGTGCAGCAGGGCGACCTCGGCTACGACACCGAGGCGGGTCGTTCCCGGGCCGTCTCCGGCCTGCGGCAGCAGTACGACAGCTCCAACGCCGCGGGCGGGCGGTTCTCCGACTTCTCCCCGGAGACGACCTTCGCCGGGCAGCGGGCGGTCTACTACCGCGAGTCGCTGCCGGGGTCGCAGGTCGAGTGGTTCGTGCTGCACCGCGATCACTTCCAGATCAGCGTCGGCTGCCGCTACGGCCCCGAGGGCAAGGAGGAGGTCCGGCGCGCCTGCGAGCAGGTCGTGTCCACCCTCACCACCGGCGAGCGCTGAGGAATGCGCGCAGCGCGGTGGCGAATGCGAATCGCGAATGCGAATCGGCGGCGTGTCGGTGCGGAGATGCCGCGAACCGCGGATTCTTCCCATTCGCTAATGGCGGGTTGACCTGCGGTTATCCCGATCTTCGTGCGCACTCGCAACCGTTCCCGGAAAAAGCTGGGACAGGGGGGAACCGGGCGTGGCAATGTCTGCGTCGTAGGTTCATCGATCTTCGAGCAACGAATGAAGGGGGCTCACCTATGAGCGGGATGGGTACCGATGCGGACCTGATGGCCAAGGCCGCAGGCCAGGTCGAAGAGGTTCGGGGCAACGTCGAGAACGCGGTGAACACGCTGCAGTCGCAGATCGACCCGGTGCTGGTCTCCTGGAAGGGTGGCGCGTCCGACGTCTTCCGCCGCCTGATGGACGCGTTCAAGGAGAACGCCGACACCATCAACCGCAAGCTGGGCGAGATCAGCGAGAACATCCAGTCCTCGGGTCAGGACTACATGCAGCGCGAAGAGGAGCAGGCCGCCGAGATCTCCAAGATCGAGGGCATGCTCGGCGGCTGAGTCCCGCCTCGACGCTCGCATTCTCCGCTTTCTTCCGACACTCCACTTGAGGGGACACCACCATGGAAATCCGCGTTGATTTCGGCCAGCTGAGCCAGGCCGCCGACGACCTGGGCGGCGCCGCCACGAAGATCCAGAGCGAGCTGGACGAGCTGGAGAACATGCTCAAGCCGCTCGTGAACACCTGGGAGGGCCAGGCGCAGGAGGCGTACCGCGCCGCGCAGGACGAGTGGGACAAGGCCGCCCAGAACATGATCGAGATCGCCGCGAAGATGGGCATGGCCGTCAACGCCGCGAACGAGTCCTACCAGGCCGGTGAGGCCAAGAACGCCGGTCGCTTCGGCGGCTGATCGCCCTGCCCGGCCCATCGCCGACCCCCCGGACGCCGCCGCGTCCCGGGGTCGGCGGTGTTCGGTCGGGCGGGTGTCCGGCCCGGCCGGGGCGCCGGGTACGATCCCCTCGGTGAGAAGGCACGCCGACGGCGATCCCGGTTACGGGGGACCCCGTCTCGGTGGGGCTTTTCGCCAACGAGTACCCTGATTGTTTGTTGTGCGGTGCGCGACTGCGGTGTTGGAGCGGTGACCGGCCCAGCGGCGACCCGGCGAGAGCCGGGGCCGAACGGGGCCAACAGGTCTCTGGTGACACTCAGGACGTGCCGGTTCCCCGGCCCGGCCGGGGCATCCGACCCGGCACGGTTCCGATGGGCTCCCCGGAGGAACACGGGGTCCGCACCGAGATTCCGACGCGAACGACGACGAGGTAGATCCGTGCGCACGTACAGCCCGAAGGCCGGCGAGGTGACCCGCGCCTGGCATGTCATCGACGCCGAGGACGTGGTGCTCGGCCGGCTGTCCACCCAGGCCGCCCTCCTGCTGCGCGGCAAGCACAAGCCGACCTACGCCCCGCACCTCGACACCGGCGACTTCGTGGTCATCGTCAACGCTGAGAAGGTGGCGCTGACCGGCAAGAAGCGCGACCAGGCGTTCCACTACCGGCACAGCGGTTACCCGGGTGGTCTGCGGAAGCAGTCGCTGGGGCAGGTTCTGGACTCCAAGCACCCCGAGCGCGTGCTGGAGAAGGCCATCCAGGGGATGCTGCCGAAGAACAAGCTCGGCCGCGCCATGGGCAAGAAGCTCAAGGTCTACGCAGGCCCGGAGCACCCGCACGCCGCCCAGAACCCGCAGCCGTACCAGATCAACGCGAAGGTCGAGAAGTGACCGAGGGACCCGAGGACCAGCCCGTGACCACTCCTGAGCCGGAAGAGACCCCGGTTATCGAGACCGTCGGCGAGGACGTCGTCGAGAACATCGGCGACAACTTCGCCGAGACCACTGAGGTGGACGTCGAGGACGCCCCTCAGGAGTTCGCGCCGATCCCGTCCGGTCGCGCCGTGCAGACCGTTGGCCGCCGCAAGGAAGCCATCGTCCGCGTGCGCCTGACCTCCGGCAGCGGTGGGTTCAAGCTCAACGGCAAGGCGCTCGAGGACTACTTCCCGAACAAGGTCCACCAGCAGATCGTGAAGGAACCGCTGGTCCTCGTGGAGCGCGCCGAAGGCTTCGACGTGCACGCGAACCTCAACGGCGGTGGCCCCTCCGGTCAGGCCGGTGCGCTGCGCATGGCCATCGCGCGTGCGCTCATCGAGCTCGACGCCGATGACCGCCCGGCGCTGAAGAAGGCCGGGATGCTCACCCGCGACCCGCGGGAGAAGGAGCGCAAGAAGTACGGCCTGAAGAAGGCCCGCAAGGCTCCGCAGTACAGCAAGCGCTGAGCTTTCGTACGATTCACGGGAGCAGCCGTGGCGTCCGCGCGACGCCGGGGCTGCTCCCGTGATCTTTTTGTGCGCCGGGTGGGGATCCGGCGCGGCTCCGCCGTCGATCCAGGAGGATTCGCAGCACATGTCTCGGCTGTTCGGCACCGACGGGGTCCGAGGTCTCGCGAACTCGGACCTGACGCCGGAACTGGCGCTGTCCGTGGCTGCCGCGGCGGCCCGCGTGCTCTACGACCGGGACGACTCGCGCCGCCGGGTCGCCGTCGTGGGCCGCGACCCGCGGGCCAGCGGCGAGATGCTGGAGGCCGCGGTCACCGCCGGGCTGAGCTCGGCGGGCATGGACGTGCTGCGCGTCGGCGTGCTGCCCACGCCCGCCGTCGCCCACCTGGTCGGTGCGCTGAGCGCGGACATCGGCGTGATGATCTCCGCCTCGCACAACCCGATGCCGGACAACGGCATCAAGCTGTTCGCCGCGGGCGGGCACAAGCTGCCGGACGCGGTGGAGGACGAGATCGCCGCCCGGCTCGACGAGGACGTGAGCCGTCCCACCGGCGTGCACGTGGGCCGGGTGCGGGACGTGCCGGACTCGGTGCAGCGCTACGTGGATCACCTGCTGGTGGCCACGCCGCAGCGGCTGGACGGGATCCGGGTCGTGGTGGACTGCGCCAACGGCGCCGCCTCCAGCGCGGCCCCGGAGGCCTACCGCCGCGCGGGCGCCGACGTGGTGGCCGTGCACGCGGACCCCGACGGGATCAACATCAACGACGGCGTGGGCTCGACGCACCTGGAGAAGGTCCGGGCCGCCGTCCTGGAGCACGGCGCCGACCTGGGCATCGCGCACGACGGTGACGCCGACCGCTGCCTCGCCGTGGACGCGGACGGCGAGGTCGTCGACGGCGACCAGATCCTCGCGGTGCTGGCGGTCGCGATGAAGGAGGCGGGCGAGCTCGCCGACGAAACCCTGGTCGCCACCGTGATGAGCAACCTGGGCCTGCACCTGGCGATGCGCGAGCACGGCGTGAAGCTCCGCACCACCAAGGTCGGCGACCGCTACGTGCTGGAGGAGCTGCGCGCGGGCGGTTTCACGCTGGGCGGTGAGCAGTCCGGCCACGTGGTGCTGCCCGGCCACGCCACCACCGGCGACGGCCTGCTGACCGCGCTGCGCCTGATGGGCCGGATGGCCGCGACCGGTGAGTCGCTGGCCGCGCTGGCCGCGACGATGCGCAGGCTGCCGCAGGTCCTGGTGAACGTGCGGGTCGCGGACAAGGGCCGGGCCGTTGCCGCGCCCGCGGTCTCCGAGGCCGTCACCGCGGCCGAGACCGAGCTCGGCGAGCACGGCCGGGTGCTGCTGCGCCCGTCCGGGACCGAGCAGCTGGTGCGGGTGATGGTGGAGGCGCCGAGCCAGGAGATCGCCGACGACACCGCGCGACGGCTCGCGGGGGTCGTTGCTGCGATCCGGTGACCCTGTGATCCAGATCTCCCCAGATCATGAGATCTGTGAGACGCTGCTCACATGGGTGCCATCGTCGTCGCCGCTGTCGTCGGGATCGTCGCGCTGAGCTTGCTCGCCGCGGTCCTGGTCCTGTCCGCTCTCGGCATCGCCGGGACCAAGGCCATCAACGCCGTCCACGACGGCGGCCAGTGGTGGGTGAACCGCCGCGGCCGCAGGCACCACGGCTGAGCGGGCGCGGTCGATGCGCGGGGAGTGGTGGGCGAACCTGATCGTCCTCGTGGTCCTGCCGTTGGCGGGTCTCGCGGTGGCGACCGTGCTCGCGATGGTGATCATCTCCCTGTGACCCCCGCCCGGCCGACCCCCGCCCGGCGGCCCTGCTCGCACGTCCTGTTCTCGCCCCCGCGATGAGCCTTCGCGTATGCAAGGAGATCATCGGATCTGGCCCGCGCGCGTCGCGCGGCTGCCAAGGTGGGGAACCTGGGCGCCACCACCGGACGTCGCACCGCTGCGCGCCGGTCGTGGCGTGACGGGCGAGGAGGGGCGATCATGTCAGGTTTCGGGGCGAACTCGGGCGAGTTGGTCGCGGCCGCGAGCAGCATCAGGGGCGCCGCCGATCCGGTCCGCGACGAGCACGGCGAGAGGATCGCGGGCCTCCGGATCGGTGGTGACGCGTTCGGGCGCGTGCACGGGCAGGCCGCGGGCGGTTACCAGGAGGGCATGGCCAAGCTGGCCAGGTCCGTGACCTCCGTCGCGGACGCGATGGACGACTTCTCCGGCAAGCTGGAGCAGACCGGACACGGCTACGACTGGTCCGATGCCGACGCCGCCGACACCGTCGGAAAGTCGGGGAACGCCTGATGGCGGACGAGAAGGACAACCCGTCGTGGAACGAGATCAAGGCCGTGCTCGACGACGGCGAGGTCTCCGACGAGAAGAAGCGCGCTCTCGTCCTCGCCTACAACGTCACCGTTGACGACGGTCTGTTCGGCAACGGCGTCGCCGACGAAGCGCAGTCGTACTTCGACAAGTACGACGACGCCCTCGGCAAGAGCATCGCCGAGGGCTTCTTCACCCCGGACCCCAACGAGAAGCTGCAAGATCTCTACGCGGACGCGAAGAAGCAATCCGACGAGGCGGGGGAGCGGGACCGCCGGCACGACGAGGCGGTGCGGGACGGCAAGGCCGCGATCGAGGGCACCCAGCGCGCGGCCGACAACGGCGAGAAGGGCGGCGCGGGCGCCGACTCCTCGGACGAGCTGCTGGACGCGGGCGACGCCGGGCTGCGCTTCTTCCGCGACCTGCTCCCGGTTTACCACCGAATCGGCGCTATCAAGAACGGCAAGGCCGGGGTCGGGCAGGTGAAGCAGGCCGAGGACCGCTTCCACGAGCAGCGCGGCATCGCGTTCGCCGAGTTCGCCCGCGGTGCCGAGGCGCTGAACGCGGCCGAGCGCGGACTGCGCGATGCCCACGAGAGCATGGCCTCGCGGCTCGGTCGGCTCTGGAAGGACTGGTCCGGGCCGGCCTCCGACAGCGCGCAGCGGTTCTTCGCGGAGAAGTTCACCCCGACCGTCAACGAGCGCGTGATCGACCGGTTGAGCACCGCCGCCCAGAGCACCACCGCCGCGCTGCGGGGACTCGGGGACCTGTGCCGGGAGAAGTCCCGCTACGTCCTGGAGCTGGAAGCCCGGCGCGAGCAGATCACGTGCGGGAAGAGCACGAAGGACTGGAACACCACCGTCGACCTGGCCAACGGGAACCAGGACGACGAGGTGATCCGCAAGGTCGCCTCGATCTGGGGCATCCCCATCGACGAGTCCTGCGGGGACGCCGCCCAGGAGACCAAGGACGCGGCCGTCCAGAAGGCGCAGGAGATGGTCGACTCCTTCGCCGAGGCCGTCGAGGAGGAGTGGAAGAACTTCGACGCCAAGTGCGCGGGCACGAAGAAGGCCGTGGACGAGACGTGGTCGAAGCTGAACGACGAGCTCGGCAAGGCCGAGGAGAACCCGTTCGGCGATCCCGGTCCCGCCCCGGATGAGTCCGGTCCCGGTCAGCGGGGCCCCGGTCAGCAAGGCCCGGGTCAGCAAGGCCCGGGTCAGCAGGGGCCGGGGCAGGCGGGTGGCTCTCCCGGTGGTGCTCCGGGTGGCTCGTCCGGCGGTGCCGCCGGAGGCTCGGCCGGGGGCGCTGGCGGTGCCCCCGCGATGCCGGAGGCGCCCCGGGGCCCCGAGATGCCCCAGGCGCCCGAGATGCCGCCGGAGCCGGAGATGCCGCCGGAGCCGGAGATGCCCGCGGCACCGGAGTTGTCGGAGCCCGGGCCGCGACCGGGAGAGCCGGGCGGGCCCGAGGTCAGGACCGTCGGCGAGGGCCGCGACGCCGTGCGGGTCCAGGAGCCCGACCAGCAGGGCACCTCCCGGGTCACGATCACCGGTGCGGACGGGCAGCCGAAGACCTACGACGTGCGGTTCGGCCCGGAGGCGGGCCAGCCGGGCGACCTCCCGGGCATCGGCACGAACCCGACCCCGGGCGCGATGCCGGCAGCCGCGGGTCAACCCGGCGCTCCCGGGCCGGTCCCGGGCCAGCCGGGCGTGCCGGGGCAGCCGCCCGCGATCCCGGTGGTGCCGGGGGCGGACGGCGCGGCGGTGATCCAGGAGGGCGACCGCACGATCACGCTGGAGCGCGGGCCGGACGGCGCGATCGCCGTGGGCGTGCGCGGCGGCGCCGACCAGCCGCCGTTCCAGGAGACCGTGTCCTTCGGCGACGAGCAGGCGGGCACCCCGCAGCCGGGCATCCCGCAGCCGGGGACTTCGCCGCTGGGAACTCCGCAGTCGGACGCCCCGCCGCCGCCCGCCGTGCCGGGCGCGGAACCGATCCCCGCTCCGCCGGTCGGGGGCGAACCGATCCCGGCTCCGGCGGAGCCCGCGCCGGGCGCCGCGTTCGACCCGGCCCCGTCGGCGACCCCGCCGCAGGTCGGCGGTTTCGACGCGGCGTCCGGCGGCACCGAGCCGGTGGCGCCGGAGGCGGGAACGGCCGCCGCACCGGACCTCGACGGTCCGGCCCCGACTGCTCCGCAGTCGGCGGGTCTCAGCCTGGCGGGCGCCTTCGCGCGCGACGGCGTGGCGAACTCGTTCACCAGCATGTCCGGTCAGCTGTTCGCGGGAGACCTCGCCGGGGACCCGTCCGCCCAGCAGCCGGTTCCGTTCGGCGGCCCGCCGCCGCAGTCCGGGGCGACCGGCCTGGCCAGCGCGCACGACGCCGCCCAGGGCAGCTCGCAGGGCGCGACCGGGCTGGCCTCGATGGGCGACCCGGTCGCGGGCCAGGGCGGTGCTCAGCAGGCCGGCGGGATGGGCGGCGGCATGATGGGTGGCATGGGCGGCGGCCAGCAGAACGGCGGCGGCGACCAGGAGCGGACGAACTCGAGCCCGTGGCGCACCCGGGGCCAGTTGTTCGACGACGTGCAGGAGCAGTCCGACACCCGCTTCCGCGCGGTGTTCGGCGAGGACCGGCGAGGGTGACCCCGCTGCCGGGGAGGGCGGTCTGAGATGGGCGTCGAGACACCGGACGCGCGCGCGTTCCGGGAATCGATGAACCGGTTGGTCGGCGAGGACGTCAACCGCGGTCACGAGCTCACGAGGAGCTCGCGGGAGAGCGCCGAGCGGGCGAGCGCGAGCATCGCGAGCACCGTGGACACGGCGAAGCGGATGGCCGAGCGGATCCGGGAGCGGGCCGAGCGGGAGAACGCCGAGCGCGGCGGGGTCTCCGAGATCGACGTCCGGGTGCGGGACGACGAGGAGGAGCCCGCCGACCAGGCGCCGCGCCGGGCCGCTCCGGCTTCCGCGCGCCCTGCCGCGCGGCGCCGTCCTCCGGTCGAGGACGACGACGAGGACTTCTTCACCAACCAGACCTGGCTGCGCTGAGCGGGGGACGGGGGCGGCCCGCCGCACCGTCCGCCGGGGAGATCCGGACCGGCGGGCTCAGGCGGCGCGGGCGGCGGTGCGGGTGCGGGCCCGGTCGAGGGTGGCGCCGGAGAAGTCGTCGTCGAGCAGCGCGGCCCCGCGCTCGTCACCGTTGAGGGTGCGCAGCAGGAACGCCGTGAGCAGCGCCCGCGCGGTGCGCTGGGTGCGGTACTCGGGCTTGCCGTCCAGCAGCAGTTCGGTCCAGTGCCTGCCCTCGGTGAACCCGAGGTGGGTGGCCTTGGGCAGTTCGCGCAGCTGCACCGGCCCGCCCCAGGCGGCGGCGATCGGCTGCGCGTTCGAGACCGCCGGGGCCAGCAGGTCCTTGCCACCGGCCAGGTGCAGCCCGGGGACGGTGACCCGGTGCGCGGCGGCCAGCGCCGAGGGCATCGTCTCGGTCACCGCGAAGGTCGCGGCGGCGCGGATCCGCGGGTCCTCGGCGGCGGCGAGGATCGCGCTGCCGCCACCGAGCGCGTGCCCGGCGACGGCGAGCTTGCGCTCGTCCACGCTGATCGCGCCCTCGCCGAGCCGGACGCCGGTGCAGATGTCCAGCGCGGTGCGCAGGTCGGCGGCCAGCAGCCGGTGCGAGGCCAGCGGGCCGCGCTGGGTGCCGGGAGCGGCGGCGACGACGCCCCAGGACGCGAGGTGGCGCAGCAGCCCGGCGTAGCGGCGCGGCGACTGGAGCCAGCCGTGGCCGAACGCGACGGCGGGCAGCCCCTTCCCGCTGCGCGGGGTGCACACGACGCCGGGCAGTCCGACCAGCGCGAGATCGCCGTGCAGCACCTCGTGCGGTCCCCGGTGGGCCAGTTCTTCCAACGCCTTCTTGGCATTCCGCGCCATGGTGGGTCACGGTAGCCGACGTGCCCGCGGGCACGCCCACGCGACGGCCCGCGCGCGGGACGTGTCCGACGCCTCGGCCGCGCCGCACCGGTCTCCCGGGCCGCCTGCCCCGCGCGGTACCACCGCGCCCGCTCCCCGCTTGGCGGGCTCGTGATTCGCTGAACAGCGAAGATCCGGTTCTTCGTCGTGCGGAGGCCTGGTGCCGTGCCCGTTCTGAGACGTTCCGCGGCGGTGGCTACGCTGACTCGGGTGTGCGGCATCGTGGGTTACGTAGGACATCGTCAGGCGCTGGACGTGGTGCTGGACGGGCTCAGGCGGCTGGAGTACCGGGGTTACGACTCGGCAGGCATCGCCATGCTCGACGGCGCGGGTGGGCTCGCGGTGGAGCGGGCGGCGGGTGCGCTGTCGAACCTGGAGGGCAAGCTCGCCGGGCAGGACGCCTCCCGGTTCGCGGCCACCAGCGGGATGGGCCACACCAGGTGGGCCACGCACGGCGCGCCGACCGACCGCAACGCGCACCCGCACCGGGACGCGGCGGGCAAGGTCGCCGTGGTGCACAACGGCATCATCGAGAACTTCGCGGCCCTGCGCGCCGAACTGGAGTCCGCCGGTGTCGAGATGGCCAGCGAGACCGACTCCGAGACGGCGGCGCACCTGGTCGCGGCGGCTCACGCCGCGGGCCCGACCGCGGGTGACCTGACCGCCAGCACCCGCGCGGTGGCGCGGCGGCTGGAGGGCGCGTTCACGCTGCTGGTCACGCACGCCGACGAGCCCGGCACGATCGTGGCGGCGCGGCGCTCCTCCCCGCTCGTGGTCGGCGTCGGCGAGGGCGAGCACTTCCTCGCCTCCGACGTGGCGGCGTTCATCGAGCACACCCGGGACGCGGTGGAGCTCGGGCAGGACCAGGTCGTCACCATCGACCGCGACGGCTACCGGGTCACCGACTTCCACGGCGCCGAGGTGCCGGCGAAGCCGTTCACGGTGGACTGGGACCTCTCGGCCGCCGAGAAGGGCGGCCACGACTACTTCATGCTCAAGGAGATCGAGGAGCAGCCCGAGGCGCTGGAGAACACGCTGCGCGGGCACTTCTCGGGGCGCGGCATCATCCTCGACGAGCAGCGGATGACCGAGCAGGACCTGCGCGACATCGACAAGGTCTTCGTCGTGGCCTGCGGGACCGCGTACCACTCCGGGCTGCTGGCCAAGTACGCCATCGAGCACTGGTGCCGCATCCCGGTCGAGGTCGAGCTGGCCAGCGAGTTCCGCTACCGCGACCCGGTGCTGGGCCGCGACACGCTGGTCGTGGCGATCTCCCAGTCCGGCGAGACCGCCGACACCCTGGAAGCGGTGCGGCACGCGCGCACCCAGCGCGCCCGGGTGCTGGCCATCTGCAACACGAACGGGGCGCAGATCCCGCGCGAGTCGGACGCGGTGCTCTACACCCACGCGGGCCCGGAGATCGGGGTGGCCGCGACGAAGACCTTCCTCGCGCAGATCACCGCGAACTACCTGGTGGGACTCGCCTTGGCGCAGGCGCGCGGGACGAAGTACTCCGACGAGGTGGCCCGCGAGTTCGAGGAGCTCGCCGCGATGCCGGACGCGGTGCGGCAGGCGCTGGCCTCGGTGGACCAGGTGCGGACCTTGGCCCGCGAGCTCGCCGACTCGAAGGCGGTGCTGTTCCTCGGCCGCCACGTCGGCTACCCGGTGGCGCTGGAGGGCGCGCTCAAGCTCAAGGAGCTCGCCTACATGCACGCGGAGGGCTTCGCGGCCGGCGAGCTCAAGCACGGGCCCATCGCGCTGATCGAGGACCGGCTGCCGGTGGTCGTGGTGATGCCGTCGGCGAAGGGCCGGGCGCTGCTGCACTCGAAGATGCTGTCCAACATCCGCGAGATCCAGGCGCGCGGCGCCCGCACCGTGGTCATCGCGGAGGAGGGCGACGAGGCGGTGCGTCCGTTCGCCGACGAGCTGATCGAGATCCCGGCGGTGCCGACGCTGCTGCAACCGCTGGTGTCCACGGTCCCGCTGCAGGTGCTCGCCGCCGAGATCGCCCGCGCGCGCGGCTACGACGTGGACAAGCCGCGGAACCTGGCCAAGTCGGTCACCGTGGAGTGATCCCCGGCCGAACTCCGGAGCGGACCGTCCGAGCCTCGGGCGGTCCGCTCCGCTGTCCCCGGGCCGCGGCAGGCCGGGCGCGCATCGGGTAGGACGGCAGCAACCGCGAAGGGGAGGTCCTCAGTGCAGGGAATCTGGAGCCCGGAGCAGATCCGGTCCGCCGAGCGCGTCGTGTTCGATCGGATCCCCGAACCCGTCGTGATGCGCCGGGCCGCGTTCGCCGTGGCCGTGCACTCCGCGCGGCTGCTGGCCGAGACCTCCGGCGCGGTCGCGGGCCGACGGGTGGTGCTGCTCGTCGGCGGTGGGAACAACGGCGGCGACGCGCTCTGGGCGGGCGTCGAGCTGCGCCGCCGGGGAGCCGGGGTCACCGCCGTGCTGCTGTCGCCGGACAAGGCGCACCCGGCGGGCCTGGCCGCGCTGCGCCGGGCGCGCGGGCGGGTCGTCGAGGCCGGAGGACCGGGCGCGGACACCGCGGGCATCGGGGCGGCCGCCGCCGACGCCGTGCAGCGGGCGGACCTGGTGCTCGACGGCATCGTGGGCCTGTCGGCGCGGGGGAGCCTGCGGCCGGTCGCGGCCGAGCTCGTCGCCCGGGTGCGGGCCCCGATCGTCGCGGTCGACCTGCCCAGCGGCGTGGACCCGGTCACCGGGGCGGTCGACGGCCCGGCGGTGGACGCGGACCTGACGGTCACCTTCGGCGGCCGCAAGCCCTGCCACGTGCTCGGCGCCGGTTCGGTGCGCTCCGGCGAGGTGGTGGTGGCCGACATCGGCCTGGGCGGCGACCTGCCGGAACCGGAGCTGCTGGTGCTGGAGCACGCGGACGTGGGCGCGGCGTGGCCGGTGCCCAGCGCCTCGGACGACAAGTACTCGCAGGGCGTCGTCGGCGTCGCCGCCGGCTCGGCCACCTACCCGGGAGCGGCGGTGCTGGCGGCGGGCTCGGCGGTGCAGGCGACCTCGGGCATGGTCCGCTACGCGGGGCCCGCGGCCGACGTGGTGCGCGCGCGGTGGCCGGAGGTCGTGGCCACCGGGTCGATCACCGACGCGGGCCGGGTGCAGGCCTGGGCGGTCGGCCCGGGGATCGGCACCGGGGCGAGCGGGCGGGAGGTGCTGCGGCGGGTGCTGGAGTCCGGCCGCCCGGTGTGCGCGGACGCCGACTCGATCACCCTGCTGGCCCAGGACCCGACGTTGTGGGACGCCCGCGACCCGGACGCCGCGCTGGTGCTCACCCCGCACGCCGGGGAGTTCGCCCGGCTCGCCGGGGACGTCGGGGCCGACCGGGTGGCGGCGGCGCGGGAGGTGGCGCGCCGGTACGACGTGGTGCTGCTGCTCAAGGGCAATTCCACCGTGGTCGCCGCTCCGGACGGGCGGGTGCTGGTGAACGACGCGCCCCACGCCTGGCCCGCGACGGCCGGATCGGGCGACGTGCTCACCGGGCTCATCGGCGCGCTGCTGGCGGCCGGGGTGGACCCGTGGCTCGCCTGCGGCTGCGCGGCGCACGCGCACGCGCTGGCCGCCGAGCTCGCCGCGTTCGGACCGACGGCGGAGGAGGATCCGGTCGGCGCCCCGATCGGGGCCTCCGCGCTGCTGGCCGCGCTGCCCGCGGCGATCCGCGCGCTCCGAGCCTCCTGATCACGGACGGTGATATCCTGGAGTCTCGCAGTGATCGATCCGGGAGTGGGATGTGGGGGTCCGTCACATATGCGGGCGTTGATCGTCATCTCGTGTGCGACGATGTCGGCGCCATGAGCGAACAGCCCGCGCACCGCGCCGACCTGCGCATTGACGTCGCCGCGCTGCGGCACAACGTCGGACTGCTGGCCGAGCGCGCCCGCCGGTCCGGCGCCCGGACGATGGTGGTCGCGAAGTCCGACGGCTACGGCCACGGGGCCGCCGCGGTGGCCCGGGCCGCGCTGGAGGCCGGGGCCTCCGCGATCGGCGTCGCCGCGATCGAGGAGGCGCTGCGGCTGCGCGCGGAGGGGATCATCGCTCCGCTGCTGTGCTGGCTGCACACCCCGTGGGACGACTTCGGCGCCGCCGTCGAAGCGGACGTGGAGCTCGCCGCCTCCTCGGAGGCCGAGCTCGACGCCATCCGCGCCGCCGCCGAGCGGAGCTCCCGCACCGCCCGGGTGCACCTCAAGATCGACACCGGGTTGAACCGGAACGGCTGCCCGCCCGCGCTGTGGCCCGAGCTGGTGGCCCGCGCGGCGAAGGCCCAGGCCGAGGGCTCGGTCCGGGTCGTCGCGATCTGGTCGCACCTGGCCTGCGCCGACGAGCTGGGCCACCCCTCGATCGACGCGCAGGCCGCTCGCTTCCAGGACGCCTACGAGCACGCGCTGGCCGCCGGGCTCACCCCGCTGCGGCACCTGGCGAACTCGGCCGCCGTGCTGACCCGCCCCGACCTGCACTTCGACCTGGTCCGGCCGGGCATCGCCGCCTACGGGCTGGACCCGGTGCCGCAGGACGGCGACCACGGACTGATCCCGGCGATGACCTTCCGCTCGACCGTGGTGCTGGTGAAGCGGGTCGCGGCCGGGGAGAGCGTGTCCTACGGGCACCGCTGGACCGCCGAGCGCGAGTGCACGCTCGCGCTGGTCCCGGTGGGCTACGCCGACGGCGTGCCGCGCAGCCTCTCGGGCCGGATGCAGGTGTGGCTCGCGGGCCGCCGCAGGCCCGTGGTGGGCCGGGTGTGCATGGACCAGCTCGTCGTGTGCTGCGACGACGATCCGATCGAGGTCGGCGAGGAAGTCGTGCTGTTCGGCTCCGGCGAGCGGGGCGAACCGACCGCCGCCGAGTGGGCCGAGGAGCTCGGCACGATCCACTACGAGATCGTCACCGGCATGTTCCGACCCCGGGTGACGCGCACGGTGACGGAGGAGGCGCCATGAGGCCGGTGTGGCAGGCGCTCGCCTGGACCAGCGGCGTCCTCGGCGCGGCGGTCACCGGTGCCGCCGTCGGCGTCGCCGCGCACTCCTCGCGCGTCGCCACCCAGCGCGACGACGAGAGCGACCTGCACGCTGAGGAAGCGCTCGGCAGGCTGCGACCGGACCGGCAGTCCACGGTCGCCGCCGACGACGGCGTTCCGCTGGCGGTGCAGGAGATCAAGCCGGCCGACGGCGGGCACGCCGAACTCACCGTGGTGCTGGTGCACGGCTACGCGCTCGACTCCCGGTGCTGGCACTTCCAGCGCCGCGACCTGCCGGGGATGACCGAGCCGCGGGTGCGGGTGGTGCAGTTCGACCAGCGCAGCCACGGCCGCTCCGGGCACTCCTCCCGGGAGAACAGCACGATCGAGCAGCTCGGCCGCGACCTGGACGCCGTGATCCGGGCGACCGCGCGGCGCGGCCCGGTGGTGCTGGTGGGGCACTCGATGGGCGGCATGGCGATCATGGCCTTGGCCGAGCAGCAGCCGAGGCTGTTCCGCGACCGGGTGTGCGCGGTGGCGTTCATGAGCACGTCCGCGGGCGAGATCGGGGCCTCCGGGCTGCCGAAGCCCTGGCTGTCCAAGCACAACCCGATCACCCGCGGTCTCGGCGTGCTGGCCGGCTTGCAGCCCGAGCTGGTCGAGCGGGTGCGGCGCACCGGCGGGCGGCTGGCCTGGAACATCGTGCGGGCGCTGTCCTTCGGCGACCGGGACGTGAGCCCCTCGCTGGTGGACCTGATGAACAAGATGATCACCGCGACGACGGTCGAGGTGGTGACGGACTTCCTGGAGACGCTGGGCTCGCACGACCGCAAGGCCGCGCTCGCGGGGCTGCGCCACACCGACGTGCTGGTGCTCAGCGGCGACGCCGACCGGCTCACCCCGTTCTCGCACTCCGAGGTGATCGCCGGCGAGCTGCCCGACGCCGAGCTGGTGCGCGTCGAGGGCGCCGGGCACATGGCGATGCTGGAACAGCACGAGCTCGTCACCCGGCACCTGGTCGGCCTGGTGCGTCGCGCCGCGCAGCGGATCTCCGGTGGTGAGAAGGAAGTGAGCACTCGGTCATGAGCACGGATCTGGCGTCCACCACCGAACTGGCGACGCCGCAGGAGGCGCTGGACTTCGGCCGCAGGCTGGGGGAGGTGCTGCGGGCCGGGGACCTGGTCGTGCTGGAGGGACCGCTCGGCGCGGGCAAGACGGTGCTGGCGAAGGGGATCGCGGCGGGCATGGGCGTGACCGGGCAGGTCACCTCGCCGACCTTCGTGATCGCCCGCGTGCACCACCCGGCGGCGGCCGGGCCCGCGCTGGTGCACGTCGACGCCTACCGGCTCACCGGGCTGGAGGACATCGACGACCTGGACCTGGACACCGACCTCACGGACGCGGTGGTCGTGGTCGAGTGGGGCGCGGAAGTCGCCGACCGGCTGGCGGACGAGTTCCTGGTGGTCCGCCTGCACCGCCGTCCGGACGACGTCCGCGAGCTCGCCCTGGAGCCGCACGGCCCCACCTGGGCCTCCCGCCTCACCCTCCCCTGACCGGCACCGCCCGAGGCACGCCCGGCCCTTCCCCGCCGCCCGAGGCCATGCCCGGACCTTCCCTGCCCGGCGCCGACGGAGGCACGCCCGGAACCTCCCCGCCCCGAGACCGCCGCCCTGCGCCGGACCCTCGCGACCCCCGCGCCTCCAACCCACCCGCCCGCGCGCCTAACTCCCCGAACCCTCGCGGCTCCCACCCCATCCAGCGATCACCCGGCCGCGCACTCCCACCCCCGCACGCCCCTGCGTCACCCCCACAACCCCCGACCAGAGCCGCACGCAATTTCACGAGAAATCGCGCCACCGCCGCCCCCGGGCTCGCGATTTCTCGCGAAATGTCGGTCACCCAGGCCTTCGCGGCTCGCGATTTCTCGCGAAATGTGGGGCTCCAGGGCGCCGGGGGCGCGATTTCGCGAGAAATCGCGGCCTCGGTGGGCGGTGGGATGGCGGGCCTTGGTGCGCTGGGGGTGGGGTGCGCCCCGGGGGGAGGGCGATTTCTCGGGAAATCGCGGGGCTGCGGAGGGTGGTGCGGGGGATCCCTCAGCGGTGGGGCAAGACCGGAGGTGGGGGAGTGGTGTGAACGTAGGGTGAGCGGGCACGACAGGCGGAGCGGAGGCGGACCGGTGATCGAGTACTTGGCCGGGCTCCCGGTCCTGGGCCTGTTCGCGGTCGCGGCGCTGGTGCTGGCGGCGGAGTCCGGCTCCCCGCTCGGCCTGTTCCTCCCCGGCTCCCCGACGCTGCTCGCGCTGGGTGTGCTGTCCGGGGAGGACGTGGTGAGCCCGTGGACCGCGGTGCTGGTGGCGGGGTCCGCCTCGGCGCTGGGCGCCCAGTGGGGGTTCCTGCGGGCGCGCCGCCTGCGGCTGCTGGAGCCGGGTTCGGCCGCGCTGCTGGAGCCGCCGAGCCGCCGGGAGCGCGGCCTGATCCGCCGCGTCGGCCCGGAGCGGGTCCGCCGCCTGCTGGCGTTCCTGGGCCGCCGCGCGGTGCCCGCCGTGGCGCTGGGCCACGTCCTCAGCGGTGCCCGCACGGTGATGCCTCGGCTGGCGGGGCGGGCGGGTGTGTCGCACCGGAGGTTCACCGCCGCGAACGCGCCGACGGCCTTCGCCTGGGTCGCGGTGGTCGTGGGGCTCGGCCAGGTCGCGGGCGCCGCGTACGAGCAGGTCGAGACGGCCGTCGGCTTGGCGGGCCTGCCGGTGGTGCTGCTCGCGGGTGCGGTGGTGGCGGTGGTGCTGCTGGTGCGCCGTCGTCGCGATCGGGAGCGTTCAGGCGCTGTGTGAGGCGGCCTTGAGCTCGGCCGAGAGGTCTCCGGCGAGCCGCTGCATGAGCGGGATGATGGTCGGCGTCGAGATGCGGGTCATGCGCCCTTCCGGGCCGCTGATGGAGATCGCGGTCCCGGCCGGTGCGCCGGGCACGGCCACGGCGTAGCAGCGCACGCCGACCTCCTGCTCGCCGTCGTCGATCGCGTAGCCCTGCGCCCGCACCTGCTCCAGCGCCTCCTGCATGGCGGGCACGGTGGTGAGGGTGCGCTCCGTCTTCGGCCGCATCCCGGAGCGCCCGAGCAGCTGGGCGACGGTGTCGGCGGGCAGGTTCGCCAGCAACGCCTTGCCGACGGCGGTGGCGTGCGCGTCGACTCGCCGTCCGACCTCGGTGAACATCCGCATGGAGTGCTGCGAGGGCGCCTGGGCGACGTAGACGATCTGGTCGCCGTCGAGCACCGCGAGGTTCGAGGTCTCGCCGGTGGCTTCGGTGAGCTCTGCCAGGTACGGCCGCGCCCAGGAGCCGAGGGAGCGGCCGGCGGTCTCGCCGAGCCGGATCAGCCGGGGTCCGAGGGAGTACCGCCGCGAGGGCTGCTGCCGGGCGTATCCGCTGTTCACGAGGGTCCGCATGATCCGGTGGATGGTCGGCAGCGGTAGCCCGGAGGCGTCGGCGAGTTCCGAGAGCGCGACCTCGCCGCCGGCGTCGGCCATCAGCTCCAGCAGGTCGAAGGCGCGTTCGATGGACTGCACACCTCCGCCTTGGTTGGCACGGCGTGGCCCGGTCATCGCTGCGGTCCCTTCGTCGACCCGGACGTGTCGGACAGGTGATCGAGTCTAGTCGGCGGTGCCCGAGCTCATGTTGCCTCGGGCCTCTCGTGGAAACTAACATCCACGATGCAGAAAAGCATTGAGGCGACGCTGCCGGGGGCGCCCCGACGAGGCGGCGAGCGCAGGAATCCGAGAGAGGTGGGCTTCCATGTCCGAGACGACCCCGACGGCGAGCGTGCAGGTGCTCGGCGGTTCCGTGGAGCGGGGCGACGAGATCCTCACGCCGGAGGCCCTCGACTTCGTCGCCGGTCTGCAGCGCGAGTTCGGCGCCCGTCGCGATGAGCTGCTGGCCCGCCGGGTGCAGCGCCGCGCCGAGGCCAAGCGCAACGGCAGGCTCGACTTCCTGCCGGAGACCGCGGAGATCCGCGAGTCCGACTGGCAGGTCGCCGCGCCCCCGGCGGACATCGCCGACCGCCGCGTGGAGATCACCGGTCCGACCGACCGCAAGATGTCGGTGAACGCCCTGAACTCCGGCGCGCGCGTCTGGCTGGCCGACCTGGAGGACGCGAACACCCCGCACTGGCAGAACGTCGTCGGCGGCCAGGTGAACCTCTACGACGTGGTCCGCAAGCAGGTCGAGCTGACCACCCCCGAGGGCAAGCGGTACGCGCTGCGCGACGACGTGCGGCACGCGGTCCCGCTGGTGCGCCCGCGCGGCTGGCACTTCGACGACAAGCACGTGCTGGTCGACGGCAAGCCGATCGTCGGCGCGCTGCTGGACTTCGGGCTGTACTTCTTCCACAACGCCCAGGAGCTGCTGAACCGGGGCAGCGGGCCGTACTTCTACCTGCCGAAGATGGAGAGCCACCTCGAAGCGCGGCTGTGGAACGACGTGTTCACCCGCGCCCAGCAGCAGCTCGGCGTCCCGCACGGCACGATCCGCGGCACCGTGCTGATCGAGACCTTCCCGGCGGCGTTCGAGATGGAGGAGATCCTCTACGAGCTGCGCGACCACTCCGCCGGGCTGAACGCGGGCCGCTGGGACTACCTGTTCAGCGTGATCAAGACCTTCCGCGACTCCGACCAGTACGTGCTGCCGGACCGCAATTCGGTCGGCATGACGGCGCCGTTCATGCGCGCCTACACCGAGCTGCTGGTGCGCACCTGCCACAAGCGGGGCGCGTTCGCGATCGGCGGCATGGCCGCGTTCATCCCGAACAAGAAGGACCCGGAGGCCAACGACAAGGCGATGGCCAAGGTCCACGACGACAAGAACCGCGAGGCCGGGGACGGCTTCGACGGCTCCTGGGTCGCGCACCCGGGTCTGGTGGAGATCTGCTTCGAGGAGTTCGACGCCGTTCTGGGGGACGCGCCGAACCAGATCGACCGCAAGCGCGAGGACGTCGCGGTCACCGCCGACGACCTGCTGGCGGTGAACAAGACGCCGGGTGACAAGACCATCGAGGGCCTGCGCGCCGCCGTGGACGTCGGCGTCCGCTACATCGCGTCCTGGCTGGGCGGCAACGGCGCGGCCGCGATCCACAACCTGATGGAGGACGCCGCGACCGCGGAGATCTCGCGTTCGCAGCTGTGGCAGTGGCTGCACAACGACGTGGTCCTCGCCGGCGGGGAGCGGGTGACGGTGGAGCTGGTCCGCCAGGTCATCGCCGAGACCGAGGAGGCGCTGCGCGCCGAGCAGGGCTTCCCGGTGGAGAACCTGCCGTCGGCGGTGGAGCTGTTCGAGCAGGTCGCCGTCGCCGACGAGTTCGTGGACTTCTTGACCCTGCCCGCGTACGAGCGGATCTGATTGGCTGGCGGGGGCGGCGTGGGAGTGCCGCCCCCGTTCCCGTTCCGGGGAGGTGCGCGCGTGAGGATGTCGCTGGACGCCGAGCAGGTGCGGCGGAGACTGGACCGGCTGACCTCGGTCGACGAGGACATGGCCCGCCGCTACCCGGGGGCGGGAGGCGCGCGCCAGCCGGTGCACACCTGCTACGCGCCCGCGAGCGCGGTGGACGGGGGGACGTTGCGCGGCTGGGCGGACCGGGCGCTGGCGGCCTTCGACGAGCGGCTCCCCGAGCCCGACTCCTTGTCCTACCTGCTGGGCATGGACGCCCCGGTGGCGGAGGCGGTGCACCCCCGGATCCGGCAGAAGCTGGCCGGCCCCGCCGTGGAGGACCTGCGGATCGACTTCGAGGACGGCTACGGCGTTCCCGGGGACGAGACCGAGGACGCCGACGCGGAGCGGACCGCGGACGTGGTCGCGGGTTGGCTGCGCGACGGGGTGCGGCCCGCGTCGTTCGGGCTGCGGATCAAGTCGTTCGACAGCCCCGAGCTGCGGGCGCGTTCGGTGCGCACCCTCGACGTGTTCCTGACCGCGCTGCTGCGGCGCTGGGGGAGCCTGCCCGCCGGGTTCGTGCTGACCTTCCCGAAGGTCGTGGACGTCGCGCAGGTCGAGGTGCTGGTGGAGCTGCTGGAGCTGTTCGAGCACCAGCTCGGCCTGGCCGCCGGATCGCTGCGCTTCGAGATCCAGGTGGAGACGACCCAGTCCATAGTGGATGGTTCGGGCCGGGTGGCGCTGCCCCGGTTCATCGAGGCGGGCCGGGGCCGGGTCAGCGGCCTGCACTTCGGCACCTACGACTACACCGCGGCCTGCGGGCTGACCGCGGCCCACCAGCACCTCGCGCACGACGCCTGCGACTTCGCCCGGCACGTGATGCAGGTGTCGGCGGCGGGCACCGGGATCTTCCTGTCGGACGGTTCGACGAACGTGCTGCCGGTCGGTGGTCAGATGGACCACGGCTGGCGCAACCACTACGAGCTGGTGCGGCGCTCCCTGGCGCACGGTTTCTACCAGGGCTGGGACCTGCATCCGGCGCAGCTGGTGAGCCGGTACGCGGCGGTGTTCGCGGCCTTCCGCGAGAGCGCGCCCGCGCAGGCGGAGCGGCTCGCGGCCTACGTCGGCGCCGGAGGAGGTGCGGTGCTGGACGAGCCCGCCACGGCCCGGGCGATGGCCGGGGCCTTCGTGCGCGCCCTGGACAACGGGGCGATCGACGCGACCGAGGCGCAGCTCATGACCACCCTCGACGAGCCGGGTCTGCGCGAGCTGGCCCGGCTCTGACCGATCGACCCCGGCGCGGCCCGGATGCGGCTAGTGTTCGTGGTTCGGGTTGTCGTGAGGAGGCGTCGTGGCGGACGAGGGTTCAGAACTGGTGTCGATCGAGGAGACCGTGGCCGCGCTCGCGACCCGGTCCCAGGACGGCCAGGTGTTCGGGACGCCGGTGCAGCAAGGGGAGACCACGCTGGTGCCGGTCGCGCGGGTGCGCACCGGTGGCGGGGTCAGCGGCAACCGCAAGACCCGCTCCGGCGGCGCGGGCACCGTGGCGGAGCCGATGGGAGCGTGGGTGGTGACCAGCGGGGGCGCCGAGTGGCGCCCGACGGTGAACGTGAACCTCATCGTTCTCGGCGGCCAGGTCGCGTTCGCGGCGGTCGGCGTGGCCTGCGCGATCGCCTTCCGCCGCAAGCGCTGATCAGGCGGTTGGATCGACGCCGGACCAGGCGATGAGCCGGTCGGCGACCTCCTGGACGCCCGGCCGGGAGGCCGGATCCGGGGTGAGGCAGGCGTCGACGGTGCGGGCCAGCCGGGCCGGGAGCCCGCGCCGGGTGCGCAGCGGCGCCGGGCGTTCGGTGAGCTGCGGGTAGCGGCGCTCGCCGTGCTCGTCCCGCCGGTGCGACACCTCCGCCCACGGCGGTTGCCCGGACAGCGCCTCGTACAGCGTCACCCCCAGGCCCCAGGTGTCGGTCGCGGCGGTCATCTCGCCGCCGCGCGCCTGCTCGGGCGCGAGGTAGTCGAAGGTCCCGGCGGTGCTGCGCTCCCCGATGCGGCAGGCCAGGCTGAGGTCGAGCAGCACCGCGCGACCGCCCGCGCACACCACGTTGGAGGGCTTGACGTCCAGGTGCGCCCAGCCCTGCCGGTGCAGGTAGCCCAGCGCCGAGCACAGCTGCGCGCCGAGGATCGCCGCGTCCACCGGTTCCAGCCGCTCGTGCTGCTCCACCAGGTAGCCCAGCGTCGCGCCCGGCAGCGTCTCGGTGATCACCACCGGGCGCGCGGGGTCGTCGCTGAGCACCGTGTCGTAGCCGCGCACCAGGTGCGGGTGGGTGAGCGAGGTCAGCAGCATCCCCTCGCCGCGCAGCCTGCCCGCGGCGGTGGTGTCGGCGGCGCGTTCGGGGCGCAGCGTCTTGCCGACGCAGCGGCAGCCGCGCTCCTCGCTCCACAGGTCGTAGACGTCGAGCCGGTTTCCGCGCCGCAGCAGGGAGAGCACGCGGTAGCCGGGGGCGAGCCGCGCTCCCGGATCGAGGACGGGACCGGGTTCGCCCCAGTCGCCGTCCTCGCCGTAGTAGGAGCTCGCCGGGGCAGCGGTCAACTGCGGCTGCGGTGGCGGCGGCGGTCTGAGCCGCTGCGGCTGGAGCTGTCGCGGCGGCGACGGCGGTGGTGGTCGCTGCTGGAGCCGCTGCCGTGGCGGCGGTGATGGCGGTCGCTGCTGTCGCGCGACGAGCGGTGGGTGTGCTTCGCGGGCGAGAGCGAGTGGAAGAACTTCCCCAAGTCCACTGCGGATCCTCCTGGTCCGGGTCGCGGCCGTCCGGCCGCACCGAGATCATCTCTGGCCAGGTTACGCGAAGATCGGTCATACCGGACGCCCCGAGGATCGGGTGAACGGACCGTTGGTCCAGCGGGTTTGGTCGAACGGTCCGTTCGCTGGTGGGTGGGGTTGGGTGAACGGACCGTTGGTCCAACGGGTTTGGTCGAACGGTCCGCTCGCTGGTGGGTGGGGTTGGGTGAACGGACCGTTTGTCCAGCGGGTTTGGTCGAACGGTCCGTTCACTCGGAAAGTGGGCGGCGGGTTGGTCCGGCGGGTTTGGGTGAACGGACCGTTGGTCCAGCGGGATTGGTCGAAGGGTCCGTTCACCGGGGGCGGGGTGGATGGTGGCCGGGCGCTGTCGGGGAGGGGGGAGCGCCCGGCCACCGCCGGACCGGGGCGGTGTCGGGGCAGGCCGCACCGGGCCGGGGTCAGGGCTGGAGGTTCCGGCGCGGGAGTCAGAAGTCCCAGGTGATGAGGTCGTAGCCGTGCTCGGCCGCGAAGTCCGCGCAACCGGGGCAACGGGCGGAGATGTCTGCGGAGCGCGGGCGGCGCGGCGGCGGGGTCTCGAACGGGATCCTGATCCGCGAGCCGCAGAGCGTCGCCGCCTCCGCGCCGCCGGGCAGCGCCCCCGGCCGGGACGGCGTCGCGTGCCGCAGGAACAGCGCCAAGCCCACGATCCAGTACGCCACCGGTCGCTCGCACCGGTACGGGTGGGGCAGCTCCACGACCGGTCCTCCTTTCGGTTCGATCACCGGAGAACCCGCTGACAGAGCGAAAGGTAGATCGCTATCTTGTGGCCCAGCCAATTTGTGACACCGCAGTTCAGGGGCCTATCGCGGTGTGAACTCGGTCAGCTCCCGACCTGATCCCAGAGCGGAACCCGGAGGTCATCGAATGCGGCAATCGGAAGCACTGCGTCAGCTGGGACTCGGCGTGCGCCTGCGAACTCTGCGCGAGAACAGGGGGATGACCACCCGATCGGTGGCGGCTTCGCTCGGTGTCTCACGGTCGTCGATCAGCAGGACGGAGCGCGGATTGCGCGCACCGGACCGGGAAGAGGTCAGCGCTCTCTGCGCGCTGTTCGGCGTCGTCGGTGACGAGAAGCAGGAACTCCTGGACCGGGTCGGGGAATCGCAGGAGACGTCCGCGTGGCTCGCGCTGGGCGATGGGATGTCGGATCAGCTCGCGAGCCTGCTGGTCCTCGAACGCGAGGCCGCGAAGATCACGTGCGTGGAGCTGGCGCTGATCCCGGGGTTGGCGCAAATCGCGGATTACTCGCGGTGCCTGATCGGAAGTCGAGGCCTGCCGCCGCGTGAACTGGAGCGGAAGGTTGCGACGAGGTTGGGAAGACAAGCCGTCCTCTCACGGAACAATCCGCCCCAGACCCGGATCGTGATCGAAGAGTCGGTGCTCAGCCGAACGTTGGGCAGCGATGAGGTTCTGCGGATGCAGCTCGATCACCTGGTCACCCTCAACCAGCGGCCGAACGTCGACATTCGGGTCATCCCGCTCTCGGCTCCGGCGCACTTGGCGCTGAACGGATCCTTCAGCTTCTTCGAGCTGGCCGATGGATCGGCGTACGCCTTCATGGAGTCGCAGGGTTTCGCCGTTTGCCTGGTGGAATCCGATGATTTGAGGTTCGTCGTGGACACCTGCGCGGGATTGGAAGATATCGTGCTCGACGAGGTCGAATCGATGAGCGCGATCGTGGCGGCGGCGGAGAGGCTGAGGCGATGACCGATCGGAAGTGGCGCAAGAGCTCCTGGAGCAACGCCTTCGACAACTGCGTCGAGGTCGCGTTATCGCCGGAGGTTGCGGCGGTGCGGGACTCGAAGGCGCCGGAGGGCGGGCACGTCGCCGTCCCGGCGGTCCGGTGGGGATTCTTCTTGCAAGGCCTCAAAACCGGTCGCTTCGACCGATGAGGCAGCTGGAGTGGCGCAAGAGCACGCGAAGCGGGGATTACAACTGCGTCGAGGTCGCGTTATCGCCGGAGGTTGCGGCGGTGCGGGACTCGAAGGCGCCGGAGGGCAGGCACGTCGCCGTCTCGGCGGCGCGGTGGGGATTCTTCTTGCAAGGCCTCAAAACCGGTCGCTTCGACCGGTGAGGGCGCGGTGGGCGGTCCGGGCTCCGGGCCGCCCACCGGGTGCTCAGGGCTGGGTGACCGGCTGGGCGACGGCTGCCGCGGCGTCGACGACGCCGTGCCCGAGGAACAGGCTGAACTGCCCGGTCCGGTCGCTGCCGGGGGCGTGCGCGGTGGCCATCAGCGCCTGCTCCACCTGGGCGGCGGAACGGCCCTGCGCGGTGAGCAGTGCGGCGACGCCCGAGACCATCGGCGCGGCCATCGAGGTCCCCGCGAGCGCGTCGTAGTCCTGGGCGCCGCACTTGGGCGTGCCGGTGCCGCGCGGGACGGTGGAGATGACGTCGTCGGCGCAGGTGTCGTCGCCGGCGCCGCCGGGCGCGGCCACGGCGTTCATGTCCAGCTTCAGGCCGAAGTTGGAGTACGAGGCCTTCCGCTCCGCCGAGTCGGTCGCGGCGACGCACATGGCTCCGGGCTCCCAGGCGGGGGTGTCGCACAGCGGCGCGGTCTCGTTGCCCGCCGAGGCGATGACCACGACGCCCTGCTCCCGCGCGTAGTCGATGGCCTGCTTGGCCTCCGCCTGGATCCCGAGCAGCGTGAGCAGCTGAGCGCCGGGCTGGGCGCCGAGGCTCAGGTTGATGACATCGGCGCCGTGGTCGGCGGCGTAGCGGATGCCCGCGCCGATCTCGGCGAACTCACCGGCGCCGTTCTCCAGCACCTTCACCGGCATGATCTTCGCGTCGGGCGCGACGCCCGCGATGCCGACGCCGTTGTTCGCGGCGGCAGCGGCGATCCCGGCGACGTGCGTGCCGTGGACGTCGGTCTCCTGGCCGATCCCGTCCCCGCCCAGCCAGTCGCCGTCGCCGCAGGGCCCGGGAGCTCCCCCGCAGGTGAAGGTGGCGCCCGGGACGAGCTGGGACCGCAGGTCCGGGTGGCCGAGGTCCACGCCGGTGTCCACGACCGCGATCACCTGCCCGGCGCCGGTGCTGGTCTGCCACGCCTGCTCGGCGTGGATCTGGTCGAGCCCCCACTGCTGGCCGGCCAGGGGATCGTTGGTGGTGGCTGCTGAGGCGGACGGCGTGGCTAAGGCCGTCAGGCCGGCGACCGTGATTGCGAGGGCCCGAAGACGCATGGGCTGCTCCCGGAGTTCGGCGAAAGTACAGGCGATCAACGACAGCCTGCGGGACGACGGTGTGGCCTGTTGCACGTCCGAGCCCAGAAGGGGCCGAGCGGACCGAACAATTGGGCCGAACGGAGCAGCGATGAACGGAAAAAACGGACCCGGTGTCCACAAAGGACACCGGGCCCGCTCCCTCCCGCGTCCCATCCGGTTGCCTCGCAACAGAATCGCGCGCCGTTGGATGGGACTGACCGGAACGATAGTCGCGCCCGAGGTGGCGCGGGAGCTGCACGATCGGGTGGATCAGTGGCGCGCGCGCACCGCGCTTCCGGGGGACAGGACGGGGTTGAGCCCGTCCCACTCCAGCTCACCGATCCACAGCCCGCGGTCGCCGACCGGCTCCGGCAGGTCGGCGTGGAAGGCGATGAGCTCGTCGTCGGCGAACACGTCCTGGCCGCCCGGGTTCGACACCGCGCCACCCAGCACCGCGCTGCTCAGCAGCGCTCCGGGGGCCTTGGTGAACGGACCGGTGGGGCTCGACGAGGTGGCGTAGTTCGTGAAGTAGCGGCCGCTGTCGAAGGTGTTGCCGGAGTACAGCAGCACGTAACCCCCGGGCCTGCGCAGCAGGGTGGGGGCCTCGACGACGCCGGACTCCTCGGGGCGGTCGGCGCTCAGCAGCGGGATGTCCTCGCCCGCCTGGGTGAGCCCGTCCGCGGCGACCGGCCGCAGGTGGATGGTGGACGGGCCGCTGCGGGCGCGGCTGCCGCGCGAGTCCTTGTAGAGCAGGTAGCGGCTGCCGTCGGAGTCGACGAAGCTCGCCGGATCGATCACGTCGCCCTGCCCCGGGGCGCAGATCAGCGGGTCGGAGCTGGTGGGGGAGAACGGCCCCTCGGGGGAGTCGGCGACGGCCGCGCCGATGCACTGGCGGCCGGACGCGGTGTGGTGCGCGGTGTAGTACAGCAGGAAGCTGCCGTCGGAGCGCTCGCTCACGTCCGGCGCCCACACGTTGAGGCTGCCGGTCTCGGCCGGCCCGACCCACGGTGGCAACCGCGGCAGCGCGTCCGGGCGCTGCTCCCACGAGGCCTTCGCGTCGGTCGCGGTGGCGAGCTGGACGTTGTAGCCCGCGGTGTTCGTCGCGTAGGCGTAGTGCTGCCCGTCGTGGGTGAGCACGTCCGGGTCCGGGAAGTTCCGGCCGATGGCCGGGACGGCGAGCTCGGTGCGCTCCGCGCGCTCGTGGGCGAGCGCGGTCGGGGACATGAGCAGCAGCAGGATGGCGGTCAGGCTGATCTGGCGGCACTTTCGCGGCACGGCCCCTCCTTCGGTGACCGCACCAGTGCACCGGCGCCCCGCCTGCCCCGCCGGACACATTCACCCCACGAGTGACACCCGACCAGGGGTTTGCGCGAGCGCGCGACCACGTCCGGGCGGTACTCGGGGCAGTTGCCGCGCCGACCGGCGGCAGCGGCCACCGGCGCGGCGACGCCCTCGCGTTCATCGGAGCCGCCTCGGGGCACGCCCCGACCCCGGTGCGGCTCCCCCCGGCGAGCGGTGCGGCGCGAAGCCGACTTGGCCGGAACACCGGGAGCGCGCTGGTCAGCGAGGCCGTGCGAAGTCCCGCGCGGGAGCGGCCGCCCCCGGACGGGTGGTCATCCGCCCGCGCCGGTCGCCGCCTCGTGCTCACGGCGGCGGAACAGGGCGTTGAGGACGAGGGCCGCGAGGCAACCGGTGCTGATGCCCGAATCCAGCACGGCGCGCAGCGCCTCGGGCGCGTGCGCGTAGAACTCCGGGCGGACCACCGGGATCAGCCCCACGGCCAGCGAAGCCGCGACGACGAGGGCCTGGTGCGGATCGCCCAGGTCCGCCCGGCCCAGCGTGCGGATGCCGCTGGCGGCGACCGAGCCGAACAGCACCAGCGCCGCCCCGCCGAGCACCGGCTGCGGCACCAGCGAGACCACCGCCCCGGCCACCGGGAACAGCCCCAGCACCACCAGGATCCCGCCCGCCGCGGACACCACGTACCGGCTGCGCACCCGGGTCATCGCCACCAGCCCGACGTTCTGCGCGAACGCGCTGCAGGTGAAGCCGCCGAACACCGCGCTCAGCGCGCTGCCCGCCCCGTCCGCGCGCAGCCCGGCGGCGATGGTGCGCTCGTCCGCGGGCCGGTCCACGATCTCGCCGAGCGCGATCATGTCCGCGGTGCTCTCCATCATCGCCACCAGCATCACCACGCACAGCGAGAGCACGGCCCCGAACTCGAAGCTCGGGACGCCCAGCGCGAACGGCACCGGCAGCGCGAACACCGGCGCCTGGCCGAAGGTCGACACGTCCACCAGGCCCAGCGGCCAGGCCACCAGCGTGCCCGCCAGCAACCCCACGAGCAGCGCGATCCGGTTCCAGAACCCGCGCAGGAACCGGTTCAGCAGCAGCACCAGCAGCAGCGTCCCCGCGCCGAGCGCGATCCGGCCCGGCGCGGCGTGGTCCGGGGCCGCCGGATCCTGCCCGGCGATCCAGCCGATCGCCACCGGCATCAGCGACAACCCGATCAGCGTGATCACGGTCCCGTTCACCACCGGCGGGAAGAACCGGACCAGCCGCGAGAAGTGCGGCGCGGCGAGGAAGGCCAGCGACCCGGCCACCAGCACCGCCCCGTACACCGCCGACAGCGGGTTCGCCCCGGACGGCTGCGCGATGATCGCCAGGATCGGTGCCACCGAACCGAACGTGACCCCGTTGACGAACGGCAACCGGGCCCCGATCCGCCAGACGCCCAGCGACTGCAACGCGGTCGCCAGCCCGGCGGTGAGCAGGCTCGCCCCGATCAGCAGCGCCTGCCGCGCCCCGTCCAGGCCCAGCGCCTCGCCGATGATGAGCGGTGGGGCGACGACGCCCGCGTACATCGCGGCCACGTGCTGCACCCCGTACGCCAGCAGCGCGCCGGGGGAGGGCAGTTCGTCGACCGGGTGGACCTCGGCGCCGGCGTTGTTCTGAACGGCCATGGCAGGACTCCTCGGCCAGGGAAGGGAATTCGGCTGCTCCACCCGGTGCGGGCGCGCGGTGCCCCCGCGCGGATTCGGGCGCGCGGAGCTGGCGAACCGGAAGCGGTTCGCCGCGGGGGAGGAGGATCAGAACTCGGGCAGGCCGTACCAGGCCATCGGGGCCGGGGCCACGTCGTCACGGGCGACGGTGCCCTCGATCAGCCCGTACGGGCGATCGGAGGCGAGGAAGACCTCGTTGTCGTTGCGCAACCCGAACGGGCTGAGATCGACGGGGAAGTGGTGCTTGTTCGGCAGCGACAGGCGGATCTCCGCGATGCCCGGGTGCGCGCGCAGCACCGCCGCGCCCATCGCGTGCAGGGTCTGCTGCAGCGCGTAGCTGTGCGTCGTCGCGAACGCCTCCAGCAG
Source organism: Saccharopolyspora antibiotica (assembly GCF_047200635.1). Taxonomy (NCBI): domain Bacteria; kingdom Bacillati; phylum Actinomycetota; class Actinomycetes; order Pseudonocardiales; family Pseudonocardiaceae; genus Saccharopolyspora; species Saccharopolyspora antibiotica. The sequence continues at coordinate 247,039 of NZ_JBJZOI010000005.1, forward strand.
CGCCGCGCGGACCGAAGCGTGATCGGCCGCCCACTCGACGTCCGTGCCGAGGTGTCGCCAGCGCGCCGAGACCGCCGTGGCCAGGATCCGGTCCGTCGTCTCCGGCAGCGTCGTGTACTCGTCCTTCGGGTAGCCCCAGAACTCCGACCCGGTCGTCTTGAGCACCACCAGGTCGGTCAGCCCCGAGACCACGTGCACCGCGTCGCCGTCGAAGGTGACCGCCGCGGTGCGCTTCTCCTCGCTGCCGCGCCGGAACGAGTGCTCGTGCCCGGCGCCGCCGACCTCGATGCGCTCCCAGGCGTGCTCCTCGACGAGGATCCGGGCGCCGCGCACCGGCTCCCGGGTGTTCAGGAAGTGCCTGCCCAGCCGCAGCGCGAAGTCCTCCACCTCCCCGACCGGAGCCTGCTTCGCGAAGGCGTAGGCGGTGTTCTTCTGGGTGTCGGTCGGCAGCACGTTCGCGTTGTCCCCGCTGAGGTGCGCGTCCGCGAAGTCCCCGCGCAGCGCGGTGCTGATGGTGAGGTCGCGCAGCCCGTGCCGCTGCCCGTCCCGCCGCACCGCGACGAGCCGGATCTCCGCCTTGCCGTACTGGTTCGGTCCTAAGACGATGCCCATCGGTGGTCAGCTCCCTCGGTAGGTGGAGTAGGCGAACGGGCTCAGCAGCAGCGGAACGTGGTGGTGCTGCGCGGGATCCGCGATCCGGAAGGTGATCTGCACCAGCGGGTAGAAGGTGTCCACCCCGCGCTCGGCGAAGTAGGCGCCGGTCTCGAAGGTCAGCCGGTAGTCCCCGGCGGGCAGCCGCTCCGGGCCGAGGTCGCCGATGCGACCGTCGGCGTCGGTGGTGCCGCGCGCGCAGAGCTCCGGCCCCTCCAGCAGCACGGCGATCCCGGCCGCCGGGCGGCCCAGCGCGGCGTCCAGCACGTGCATGGTCACGGCACTCACAGGATCACCTTCTCCAAGCGCAGCAACGCGATCCGGCGCAGCTCCCCGGCCACCACGCCCAGCTCGGTGCGCGGGTCGTTGCCCATCCGCGAGCGCAGCACCGCCAGCAGCTCCGCGCCACTCCGGCCCGCCGCGCACACCAGGTACACGTGCCCGAACCTGCGTTCGTAGGCGGCGTTCCCGGCCCGCAGCGCGGCCGCCATCTCGGCGTCCGCGAGGTCCACAGCGGACTGCTCGGAGCGGGACCAGGAGGCGGAGGCGCCGGATCCTTCGGGCCGCTCGCCGATCCGCGGGTGCGCGGCGAGGGCGGCGCGGACCTCCTCGCCGGTGAGCTCGCGAGCGGCCGAGTCGGCCACCGCAAGCACCTCGGGGCCGGTGGCGCACGGGCGGGCGTCGGCGACCCGCTCCGCCCAGCGCGGGACGTCGAGGCAGGACCGCAGTTCGGACAGGAGTTCGGTCCGGGACAAGGAGTTGAACCGATCGGGTGCTGGCATGGAGCTCCCCTCGCGCTCGGCGGATGGGAGCAGAAGCTACGGCCAGCCCTCACGGGTGTCAACAAAATGTTGAAGACGCTGGCCGGAAAGGCCTTACTCGCGGTTCAGGTAGTTGTAGACCGTGAAGCGGCTGACGCCCAGCGCCTTCGCCACCGCCTCCACCGACTTGCGCAGCGTGAACGCGCCGCGCTCCTCCAGCAACCGCACCGCCCGCTGCTTGTCCGCCCGAGCCAGCTCCGGCAGCGGGGCGCCGAGCTCGGACTCCACGTCGGCGATCAACCGCTCCAGCGCGCTCGTCAGCTCCGCACCCGGCAACCGGACCGCCACCGCGGGCTCGCCCTCCCAGTGCAGCACCACGTCCCCGGGCGCGCGGTCCTCGACGGGAACGGCCGTGGCGCCGAGCTGCGCCAGCAGCGGCGCGATCGCGGTGGCGAGCGGGTGCATCCCGCCAGGGTAGGAGGCCGCGCGCCCCGGTTCGGAAAGCGGTGCGGAACGGCTCAGGACCCGTCGACGGTGACCTGGAGCGTGATGCGGTGCGCGCCCGCCTCCAGCGCCGCGTCGACCACCGCCGACAACGCGGGCAGCACGGACCCGCGCGGACCCGAGACCGAGGTGCCCAGCGGGCCGAAGTCCGGCTCCAACCCCGCCGCCCGCAACCGGTCCCGCGCCGCGACCGCGTGCGCGGGCGGCTCGCCCTCGCCGTGGAACGGCTCGGTGGTGAACTCCGCCGTGACCTGCGGATCGGTGGGGTGCATGGCTTCCTCCGAAGGCGCGGGTGCGCAACGCGGCCCACTGTACGACGCCGCACCGCGACCCCGAGGTGCTCCGAGGACGCAGCGCGGTCCGCTGAACGCTGCGCACCGGGGTTCCGCTGATCGGGCGAGTCGGGTGGAATGTGCGGGCAACCACCGCGAGCCGAGGGAGAGCGCTGTGCCCGGTCCCGTCCTGATCGCGCCGGACAAGTTCAAGGGGTCGTTGACCGCCCCCGAGGTCGCGAGCGCGCTCGCCGCAGGACTGCCCGGGATCGAAGTGCGGCTCGCACCCATCGCCGACGGCGGCGACGGCACCGTCGAAGCCGCCATCGCCGCCGGATACCAGCGCAAGCAGGCCAGGGTCACCGGCCCCGTCGGCGCCCCGCTCACGGCCGAGTTCGCGCTGCACGAGGACACCGCCGTCGTCGAACTCGCCTCCGCCTCCGGCCTCGCGCTGCTGCCGACCCGGGAACCGGCCCCGATGACCGCCTCCAGCTTCGGCACCGGCGAACTCGTCCGCGCCGCCCTCGACGCGGGAGCGCGGACCATCGTGCTCGGCGTCGGCGGCAGCGCCAGCACCGACGGCGGCGCCGGGATGCTCGCCGCGCTCGGCGCCCGGCTGCTCGCCGACGCCGGACGCCCGCTGCCCCCCGGCGGGGGCGGGCTCGTCGAGCTCGCCGAGGTCGACCTCAGCGGTCTCGACCCGCGGCTGGCCGAGGCGGACATCGTGCTCGCGTCCGATGTGGACAACCCGCTGCTCGGAGAGCGCGGCGCCGCGCACGTCTACGGGCCGCAGAAGGGGGCCGACCCCACCCAGGTCCGGCTGCTCGACGCCGCGCTGCGCAGCTGGGCCGGAGCCCTCATGCGCGCGGGCGGACGCGACGTCGCCGCCGAAGCCGGAGCCGGGGCCGCCGGAGGAGTCGGCTACGCGGCCCTGGCCGTGCTCGGGGCGCGGCAACGCGCCGGAGCCGACCTCGTGCTCGAACTCGTCGGATTCGACGCCGCCCTGCCCGGCAGCGGGCTCGTGCTCACCGGGGAGGGATCCGTGGACGAGCAGACCCTGCACGGGAAGGGGCCGATCGTCGTGGCTCGGCGGGCCGGCGAGCTGGGCATCCCCACCGTCGCCGTGGCCGGGCGGTGCTCGCTGGCGCCGGAGCGGCTGCGCGAGGCCGGGTTCGCGGACGTGTTCGCCCTGACCGAGATCGAGCCCGATCCGCAGCGGTGCATCCGCGAGGCCGCTTCGCTGCTGCCCGTGCTCGCCGGGGAGATCGCCGGGAAGTGGGTGTGAGGTTCGTTCCGGCCGGCCGGCTCCCCCTCGGGAACGCCGGGTTCCTCCCCGGCCGGTGTTCCCCGGCCGGCGGACCTCCCGTCGCGCCCCGGAGCGACGACCGGGCGCGACGAGGTCGCGGAGCGCGCGGGGCGGCGCGGAGCGCGTAGCCGCGAGCTTCGCCCGCAGGAGTGGCCGAGTGCCGACCGGGCTCGTGTGCTGAGGTGGTCGTGATCGTCCTGCGTTCGGGGAGGTGCCGGGATGAGCGGGGAGGTTCCGCTGCGGGAGCGGGTTCGGCGGGAGTTGCTGGAGCGGATCAGCGACGGACGGCTGCGGCCCGGGGACCGGCTCTTCGAGCAGGAGCTCGCCGGTGAGTTCGGGGTCTCCCGGGTTCCGGTGCGCGAGGCCATCCGGATGTTGCAGAGCGAAGGTCTCGTCGAGGTGGCTCCGCACCGGCGCGGCGTGTTCGTGCGCAGCCTCGACCGGCACCAGGTGGAGGAGCTGTTCGACGTGCGCGAGGCCCTGGAGGCGCTCGCCGCCCGGCTCGCCGCCACCCGCGCCTCCGCCGCCGACGTCGAGAGGCTCGGGGCGCTCGCCGCCCAGGCCCGGGACGCCCTCGCCCGCGGCGACGTGGACACCATGTCGCGGGCGAACACCGAGTTCCACGACGGCGTGGTCGCGCTCTCCGGCAACGAGCTGCTGGCCTCCGTGCTGGAACCGCTGCACGGCAGGCTCGCCTGGCTGTTCCGGCTCAACCTCGAACCCGAGCGGGTGTGCCGGGAGCACGCCGAGCTGCACACCGCCATCGCGGGCGGCGAACCCGACCGCGCCGCCGAACTCGCCCTCGCCCACGTCCGGGCCAGCCGCGACATGGTCCTCACCCGCATGGCCTTCTAACCCCCCGCTCCGGCCACCCCGCTCCGGCCTCCGCGCTCCGGCCTCCGCGCTCCGGTCTCCCCGCTCCGGTCTCCCCGCTCCGGTCTCCCCGCTCCGGTCTCCCCG